>CAVHZH010000014.1:0-32868 GCA_963640395.1 Oscillospiraceae bacterium | reverse complement strand
TCCTGCCCGGAGGGCTTTTTGTGTAATGGGAAATTCATCGGAATTTCCTATTACATAAAGAAAAAGGTGGCAGATATCGAAACCGATACCTGTCACCTTATTTTTCAGCAATCCTATCTTTAACGATTAAGCTAACTTTGCCTTAGCTACCTCTGCTAATGCTGCAAATCCCTCTGCATCATTGACAGCCAGCTCTGCTAACATCTTGCGGTTCATGTCAACACCTGCTAACTTTAAGCCGTGCATCAATCTGCTGTATGATAAACCGTTCATACGTGCTGCAGCGTTGATACGTGCGATCCATAACTGACGGAACTGTCTCTTCTTCTGCTTACGTCCTGCGTATGAGCTGGTCAGCGCTCTCATCACTGACTGCTTTGCAATACGATACTGTTTTGAACGTGCTCCTCTGTATCCCTTAGCTAACTTTAAGGTACGATTATGTTTCTTCTTAGCGTTTAAACCACCTTTAACTCTTGCCATTTCTTATTTCCTCCTTCACAAACTCTTACAGATAAGGTAAGATCTTCTTCATTGTCTTTACATTTGTTGCATCTGTCATTGCAGCCTGTCTTAAATTTCTCTTACGCTTTGTAGATTTCTTGGTTAAGATATGGCTCTTGTAAGCTTTATTTCTCTTTAAGTTTCCGCTACCGGTTTTTGTAAAGCGCTTTGCAGCAGCTCTTTTTGTTTTGATCTTAGGCATAATGAATTCCTCCTTCAAATGTTCTTCTTATTTTTTCTCTCCAAGCACCATCGCAAGGCTTCTGCCCTCCTGCTTCGGCGCTTTCTCTACGACTGCAATATCAGCCAGCTGCGCTGCAATGTCGTCCAGAATATGACGGCTCTGCTGCATATGTGCCATCTCCCTGCCGCGGAAACGAAGTGTGATCTTCACCTTATTTCCTTTTCCGATAAACTTTCTGGCAGCATTGATCTTTGTATTCAGATCATTGGAATCAATATTCGGAGAAAGACGTACTTCCTTCAGTTCCACCGTTTTTTGCTTTTTTCTTGCATCCTTTTCCTTACGTGCAAGCTCATATCGATATTTACCGTAATCTACGATCTTGCATACAGGCGGCTTTGCCGTAGGCGCGATCTTCACCAGATCCAGCTCTGCTTCATCTGCCAGCCGCATTGCCTCCTTGATCGGCATAACACCTAACTGATCTCCGTTCTCTCCAATCACACGAACCTCTTTGTCTCTAATCTGTTCGTTAATCATTAATTCGCTAATGACACCACACCTCCATTTTTCATATTGAAATTGAATCTGACTCATACAACAGTCTCTCAAACAGCAGCCTTTACTCGAAAAAAAAGCGGATACACAACTGCATCCACCTGTCACATCCGATTCATAACTCTACGACCGGCGAATCATAAAACCAGTCTGAATCATCATCGAATACTTATAAACCCGAGTCACGCGATTGTGCTAAGGTGAGAGTGGATACTCTACTTGCTGTTTTCAACTCATTTACCATACCATAGTGCCCGTCGCGCGTCAAGTATTTTTTTGCTTTTTCTACTTCTTTTTTTTGCCGCAATATGCTACTGTATATGCACGGTAGTTGTAGCTCCAACAGTACGCAGCCACCGCAAACATGTCTGTTTTGCTTTCGTTATTATAATTATATAGCGGACAGATACAGCAGCCATATGTTATGTTTTTGGTCATGCGCGCACATGTATCGCAGGCACGCTCCCGCTACTTGTCGCTGGCAATGGTACATAAGTGACCAAACTACGGTCACTAAGTACCAGCCGCTCCAAAGTACCTGCTGGATGCATGTGAACGCGCATTCCCTATCCACGTTATGAACACTTCGTAAACGTAGCAGCGCGAGCAAAAACATGTCTGATCTTGCTGCTCATTCAGTGAATGGCGGCAGGTACAGCAGTTCCCGTCAGATGCGACGTTTGTCCGGCGAGGTGCGAGCTTGTAAACAAAGACAGCGGTACTTGGCGAAACAAAGCGAGACACCGCTGGGCAATTGGAGCAGTCTGATCGGGATACTGCTGTGCCCGACAGCCATATAAATAAATTTGTACAACAAACAAGGAGGTCATCCTATGGATACACGTATCATAGATCTGCATGTACATTCCAATGCATCAGACGGAACCTGCACACCAACCGAGCTCGTCGCCGAGGCAGTCCGCGCCGGGCTTTCCGCCTTTGCGCTGACCGACCACGACACGACAGACGGCATCGCGGAGGCATCTGCCGCTGCAGCACAGGCAGGGATCGAGCTGATCCCCGGTGTCGAATTATCGACCGAATATGAAGAAACCGAGATTCATGTGCTTGGGCTCTACATTGATACCAAAAATGAAACATTACAGAAACAGATGGCGGATTTCCGGGCATCCAGAGACAACCGCAATGTCTATATGTTAGAAAAGCTGCGCGCCGTTGGATTTGACATCACACAGGAGGCACTCGAGGAATGCTTTCCCGACGCCGTTATCACCCGTGCACACATCGCCAGATACCTGCTTGACCACGGCTATATCCCCGACATGCGGACCGCATTTCGCAAATATATCGGCGAGGGCTGCCCTTGCTACGTCGGACGTCCCAAAGTCACTCCGATGGATGCCGCAGACTATATTTTAGCGGCAGGCGGTGTGCCGATCCTCGCCCATCCGGTCATGTATCATATCGAACATGCAAAGCTGATGCGCATGATCGCCGAAATGAAAGCACATGGACTGTGCGGCATTGAAGCAATCTATTCTGAAAACACACCCGCCGATGAACAGATCTACAAGGAGCTTGCACGCTCCGAGGGGTTGCTCATATCTGGCGGTTCTGATTTCCACGGAATCAACAAACCGGATCTGTGGCTTGGAAAAGGCCGCGGAAAGCTCTACATTCCATATTCCCTGCTGGATGCAATCCAACAGAAGCATGCAGAGATTCTCGCAGCCCATCCATAATACTTCCTTATTTCTCTGTTCCGAGTACAAGCCGGTCGATGACTTCTGCGACCGCATTCTCATTGTTGGTCGCCACAGTCACATAATCGGCGATCTGCTTCACGCGCGGATTGGCGTTGCTCACCGCAACACCGATCCCTGCCGCCTCAATCATTTCACAGTCATTCATCTCATCCCCGATGGCGATCGTATCTGCCGGATCGACACCCAGCTTATCTGCCAGAAAATGAATTCCCATCTGCTTTGATACGCCGTCCGGAACGATCTCTAAATACTGCGGACTCGAAAAGATCATCCGGAATTTTCCGTGTGACCACTCCTCGTTCTGTGCACGGAACTGCTCCAGCCTGTCATGCTCGCGGATATTGATCACGATCATTTTACACGGCTCGGTCGTCAGATAATCCAATACGTCCGCGCGCGGCACCGGTGTGAGGTTCGTGCGGCTGACGTACCACTCCAGCTCCTCGGTGTCCGCCTTTGTCAAAATCTCCCCATTCTGGTAGGTGTGAATATACAACCCTGCCGCATCCGCACGCGCAAACAGCTCCTCTACGACATTCCGCGCAAGCGTCCGGTGCAGCAGCGCCTCCTGTCGGAAGCAATCATACACATGTGCACCGTTATAGGATACAATGTAGCAGCCCTCCTCATTCAAGCCGAGCGAATCAGAGATCCTTTTTGCACTCTCAAACGGTCTGCCCGTCGCGATCACAAAGGAGTGTCCGGCGCGTGTCGCGCGCCGGATCGCTTCCCGATCTCCCTCTGATACCTGTTTCTTATTGTTCAGCAACGTGCCGTCTAAATCTGAAAATATAATTTTACTCATGCCTTTGTTCCTTACTGTACTACTTTGTTATGTTTTATTTCGGCTCTGCGGGAATAAATACACGCTCCCGGAACTCATCATCCTCCGATTCGCTCTGTGCGACTGCCTCATCACAAAACTGCTGCTGGGAATTGACGAGCACCTTCCCGCGTTTGTCCTGCTTGGCATAGGTGCCGTCCGCCAGCATCAGATGTGCCTTGACATTGTCCTCCAGCTCGACCTCCAGGATATGACGCACCTGCCGCTGCAGCTTATCATCGAGCACCGGGAAAATGATCTCCACACGGCGGTCCAGATTTCGAGGCATCCAGTCGGCACTACCCATATAATATTCTTCATTGCCGTTATTATGAAAATAGAAAATACGGCTGTGCTCGAGGAAATTGCCTACGATCGAACGCACACGGATATTCTCACTCACACCCGGAATGCCGACCCTCAGACAGCAGATCCCACGCACGATCAGATCAATCTGCACACCCGCAGCCGATGCCTCGTACAATGCCGCGATGATCTGCTGGTCGCACAGCGAATTCATTTTCGCCTCGATGCGCGCCTCCTTGCCGTCAAGCGCATTGCGGGTTTCCCTGCGGATCAGCTTTAAAAACTTCTTGCGCATCCAGATCGGTGCCACAACCAGATGATTCCAGCTCAGCGGCTCGGAATAACCGGACAGCATGTTAAATACTGCGGTCGCATCTTCCCCGATCGCCTCGGAGCAGGTGAAAATACCGCAATCCGTGTACAGCTTTGCCGTCGAATCGTTGTAATTGCCTGTACCCAGATGTACATAACGGCAGATTCCGTTTTCCTCCTTGCGCACAACGAGCGCGATCTTGCTGTGTGTCTTCAGCCCGACCAGACCATAGATCACGTGGCAGCCCGCCTTCTCCAGCTTTTTCGCCCATACGATATTATTTTCCTCGTCAAAACGCGCTTTCAGCTCGACCAAAACCGTCACCTGCTTGCCATTCTCGGCCGCCTGTGCCAGTGATGCGATGATCGGTGAATTTCCGCTCACGCGGTAGAGCGTCTGCTTGATCGCGAGTACCTGCGGATCATTCGCCGCCTGACGGATAAAATCCACGACTGGCTGGAATGTCTGGTACGGATGATGCAGTAAAATATCGCCCTGCTTGATCGCATCAAAAATATTGTCCATGCCGGCAAGCTGCGGAACAGGCTGCGGCTGATACGGCATATAGCGCAGATCGTCCTTTCCATCAAGACCGTACAGCTTCATTAAATAGGTCAGATCCAGCGGACCGTTCAGCTTAAATACATCCTCGCCTGCGACATCCAGGTCTTTTTTCAGGATCGATAACAGCTCCTTCTCAATGCTGCTGTCCACCTCCAGACGAATGACCTCGCCCCACTGACGCTTCTTTAGCTGCTTTTCGATCTCCTTGAGCAAATCGTTCGCCTCATCCTCATCGATCGGCAGATCCGCATTCCGCATGATCCGGTAAGGGCTTGTGCACAACACCTGATAGTTGGAAAAAAGCTTTCCGATATTGTGTATGATCAACTGTTCCAGCAGGACAAAGGCATACTCGTCCTCTGCTTCTGTCGGGAGCGGGACGAGCCGCGGCAGCACGGACGGCACCTGTACGGTCGCAAACACGTTTTCCTCCTCCTTTCGGATCAGCGCACCGATATTCAACGTCTTGTTGCGGATCAGTGGGAACGGCCGTGATGCGTCTACCGCCATCGGGGTGAGCACCGGATAGACGATCTCCTCAAAATACTGCTCTGCCGAGCGGCGCTGCGCCTCACTCAGCTCCTCCATCCTGTCATACACATAGATGCCCTGTGCGCGAAGCTGCGGCTGCAGGGAACGGGTATAGGTCGAATATTGCAGCTCCACCAGTTGTCTGGTCGCCCGGTTGATCTTCTCGAGCTGCTGCGTGGCTGTCAGCCCCGCAATATCCGTTTTCTTGTATTTTGCGTGCACCATGTCCTTTAAGGATGCGACACGCACCATGAAAAACTCATCCAGATTCGATGAGGTGATACTGACAAACTTTGTCCGCTCCAACAGCGGGATCGATTTGTCACGTGCCTCGGCTAATACGCGGTGGTCGAATTTCAGCCAGCTCAGCTCGCGGTTCTCATAATATTTTGCATTTGCATAATCTATTGTTTTTTCTTTTTCCATATTTCCCCCATTCTGTCTCCGTCTGCCGTGATTTTGCAACTGCATACTATTCAGAGACATGATAAATCCGTTTTTCCTTCACAACCGGCTGCACGCTGAATACATCCTCGAACATGCCCGCCTTTGTATCAAACATCGTCTTTTCGAGCATCATGCCATCCGAAGTCTCCAAGGATATGACAAGCTGTTTGCCCTTGCGGACCGCGCGCACATTTTTAAATTTCTGCTTGTGGCTGCGATCCATTGCATTTGCGACCCGCAGGATCGCCGCGCATTTTGCGACGATCAGATAACTCTTCTGATCGAGCACATCCCTGACCTGTTCGTAGGGAGCGAGCGGATATGTGTTGTATTTGACAATGCTGGCGACAATCACGCGATCCTGATGCGTAAGCCCCATGATCTCCGACGCGAGGATAATGTCATAGGCACACTGCGGTGCATTGGCAAAGCTCACATACTTGCCGCAGTCGTGCAGCACTGCCGCCGTCTGTAACAGCAGCTTTTCATGCTTTCCCATTCCATGTGTCTTTTTCATCGCATCATAGATCAGCGTGCTCATTTCCACGAGCGCATCGATATGCGGTGAATAGCTCATATAGCGCTGCGACAGTGAACGCGCCGCCGAGATCACATCCTTCTCAAAATCATGGATCGGCTTCATGTAGTGGTTGCGCAGCGCATAGTCATAGACAATACCATCGCTGATGTCGATACCGGGCACCCAGACGGCATCCGCCGAAAGTGTCTCCACGATCCGACGGTACAGGATGATCGACGGGATCAGCAGCCGATCCGAATCATCCGAAAGTCCAAGCTCCTCCGCAATATGCTCGTTGTCCCGTTTTTCCAGATGCTTGAGATAACCGGAAAGTCTTCCGGCATCCACTGTCATATCATCAAGATTTTTATCCATGCAACGCATGATCTCCGTGCTGTAATCTCCGGTCAGTATGAGATACTTGATCGTGCGGTTCTGGTAATACTGTGCCTTAAACACACTCATTTCCTTGTCGATCAGCTCCTTCATCTGCTTACGCGTATGCTCGGGACGCATACTGCCGTCGGAAAACAACTGCGCGAGACGCATCGTTCCGAGCACGAGATGCTGCGTCGTGAGCACTTCCCCATGCACAAATAAAGTAATTTGCAATTCTCCGCCGCCGACATTGACAAATGCCGCACTCTCCTCGATCATCCGGTCAAATTCCGGCTTGGAGGTCGCACACTTATAGGACAAAAAACGATGCTCTGAATTGCGCAGCAGCCGCAACTGGATGCCGGTGCGCCGCTCGATCTGGTCGAGCACAAACAGGCAGTTCGCCGCCTGATACAATGCCGGTCCCGCATATGCCTCATACGCATCCACACGGTATCCATCCATGATCCTGCAAAACTCGAGCAATACATCACACATATCATCGACCAACTCATAACCGACCCTGCGCCCGTGAAATGCATCCTTTCCGAGTTGTACGCGGCTGCGGATAAAATCGACCGCGCGGATTTTTTTCTTTTCTGAAATCTCAAATACCTTCAGGCTCACCTCATAGGAACCTACATAAATTGCCGCAAACGTTGTCACGCTCATAGATATTCCCTCTCCTCAAATCCTGCCATTTTTAAACCGTTAGTTAAGGAAACGCTGATTAAATCAGCATTTCCTTAATAATTACCGAAAATCTTCAGATCCAGTGTCTCCTCCTTCAGCCCGCGCAGCGCGTTCTGCACGGCAGCCTCCTTCAGATTTCCGTCAAAATCGATAAAAAACTGATATTCCCAGTTGCGTCCGGGGATCGGCCGCGACTCGATGCTCGTCATGTTCAGTCCGTTAAAAATAAAATGACTCAGCGCATGATACAGCGATCCGGACTCATGCTTTAGCTGGACGCAGATACTGATCTTCCCTGCACCTGCAATGTACTCGTTTCTCCGGCTGACAATGATAAAGCGCGTCTCATTCATACTGTTATTCTGGATTCCCTCGTCCAAAATATGCAATCCGTACAGCTCACTGGTGAGACGGCTGGCGATCGCCGCCTGTGTGGGATCCTTGTCATCGCATACCTTTTTTGCGGACATTGCCGTATTTTTCTGCGGAATCGTCTCCCACGCGCGGTGCTGTTCGAGAAACCGCGAGCACTGTGCCAGCGCCTGCGGATGTGAATACACGCGCTGGATGTCACTGCGCGACGCGCCCGGAAGCCCGAGCAGACAGTGGTTGATCGGTATCGTCTGTTCGCCGACGATATAATAGCCGTACTCGCGCAGCAGGTCATAATTTTCTGCCACGATTCCGGCGGAGGAATTTTCAAACGGCAGCACCGCATAATCTGCCTGTCCGTGCCGGATCGCCTCCATCGCATCACGCCACGTGTCTACGTGGAATTTTGCGGTCTGCTCACCAAAATAGGAAATCAGCGCCAGATGTGCATAAGCGCCCTCCACTCCCTGATAAACGACGCGGGCATGTTCTTTTTTGAGCCCTGCGATCTCCGTCAGACCGAGATCCTCGGCGCGTCCCCGCTCCGTCAGCAGTTGATACTGTTTTTTACGGCTGGTAGACATGATCTGCTCGAACAGCTCCCGCACACCGTTTTTTGAAAATTCCGTATCAACCAGTGCCGTGAGCGTATCGAGCTTGCTTTTTTCGCGCGCCCGGTCAAGCACTGCCTTTCCGGTCGAAATCTTATACTCCGCCACCTCTGTCGTCAGATCCATCCGCTTTTTATACAGATCGATGATCTGCCCGTCAATGACATCTATTTCTTTTCTGATTTCTGATAGTTCTTTCATGAATCGTTCTCAACTTTCTGTTTGTTACACCAGATCAAACAGGCTGATCTGGTTCGTCGCAGGCAGATCTCCAAACATTCCCATATCTGCCATGTTCTCTATGATCTTCTGCGATACCTTCGTGCGCTGCCTGAAATCATCGCGCGATAGAAACGGTCCGTCCTTTGCCGCCTCTACAACCGTATCTGCAGCCGTATCGCCCATGCCGTCGATCGTGTTCAGCGAAGCCATGAGCTTTCCGTCAATAACCTGAAAATACCTTGCATCTGCCCGGTAAATATCGATCGGCAGGAATTCATAGCCTCTGGCATACATCTCCTGCACAATACGCATATCCCTGTATGCATCCTGCTCCACCGGCGGCAGCTTTTTGTTCTCCTTTGCCGCCTCCGCGCTGCGCCGCTCATAATCCTGCATATAGTAGTTCAGACGCTCCTTACCCATGCACATGACTTCATAGTTGAATGCCTTTGCACGGATGGAGAAAAATGCCGCATAGTAGGCGAGCGGATAAAATACCTTACAGTAGGCGATGCGCCATGCCATCATAACATATGCAGCCGCGTGCGCCTTCGGGAACATGTACTTGATCTTCTCACACGACCAGATATACCAGTCCGGTACATTGTGATCCTTCATATCCTTTTTCCATTCGTCCCACTTATCACATTTTTTCTTTGCGACCATGCCCTTTCGCACAGCCTCCATGATCTTAAACGACTCCTCCGACTCTACGCCCATGCCGATGAGATATGTCATAATGTCATCACGTGTACAGATACAGGTCGAGATCGTCGCAGTGCCCTCTTTGATCAGTGTCTGCGCATTGCCGAGCCACACGTCCGTTCCGTGGGACAGTCCCGCGATACGCACCAGATCCGAAAACTCCTTTGGCTGCGTATCGATCAGCATCCCCATCGCGAAATCCGTACCGAACTCCGGGATGCCGAGCGCGCCGAGCTTGCAGCCGCTGATGTCCTCCGGTGTGATCTGCAATGCATTCGTATTCTGAAACAGCGACATGACACTCGCATCATCGAGCGGGATCTTCTGTGCGTTGATGCCGGTCAGATCCTCGAGCATGCGGATCATCGTCGGATCATCATGTCCGAGAATATCCAGCTTCAACAGGTTGTGGTCAATCGAATGGTATTCAAAGTGTGTCGTGATCGTATCGGTCGTCATATCGTTCGCCGGATGCTGGATCGGCGTAAACGAATAAATCTCATCGCCAACCGGAAGGACGACAATACCGCCCGGATGCTGTCCGGTCGTCCGGCGCACGCCGACACAGCCTGCCAGAATCCGCTCGATTTCACAGCTCCGCTTATGCACACCGCGCTCCTCAAAATATTTTTTAACATATCCATAGGCGGTTTTATCTGCCAGCGTACCGATCGTCCCCGCACGGAACGTCTGTCCCGCACCGAAAATCACCTCGGTATATTTATGTGCCTTACTCTGGTAATCGCCGGAAAAGTTCAAATCGATATCCGGCTCTTTATCGCCCTTAAATCCAAGGAAGGTCTCGAACGGGATGTCAAATCCGTCCTTTTCGAGCGGCTCGCCACAGTTCGGACAATACCGATCCGGCATATCGCAGCCGCCGCGCCCCGCATATGCCTTGACCTCCGGGGAATCAAAATCCACGAAATGACAGTTTTTGCAATAATAATGCGGGCTGAGCGGGTTGACCTCCGTGATACCGGACATCGTCGCCACAAAGGAGGATCCGACCGATCCACGCGAGCCGACCAGATAGCCGTCCTCGTTCGACTTCCACACGAGCTTCTGCGCGATAATGTACATCACGGCATAGCCGTTTCCGATGATGGAATTCAGCTCGCGCTCCAGCCGCTCCGATACAATCTCCGGCAGATTCGGACCATACATCTCATGTGCTTTATTATAGCAGATATCCCGAAGCATCTGGTCAGAATTTTCAATGACCGGCGGACATTTATCCGGGCGCACCGGTGAGATCCGTTCACACATATCTGCGATCCGGTTCGTATTCGTAATGACGATCTCCTCTGCCTTTTCGCTGCCGAGATACTCAAACTCGGCAAGCATTTCCTCGGTCGTGCGCAGATACAGCGGTGCCTGCTCATCCGCATCGGAAAAGCCCTTGCCCGCCATAATGATCCGGCGGTAGATCTCATCCTCCGGATTCAAAAAATGCACATCACAGGTAGCCACGACTAACTTATGAAAATCCTCGCCCAACTGCACGATCTGCCGGTTCAGATCCTGAATATCCTCGATGGAATTGACCGGACTCTTGGAGTCACGCAGCATAAATGCGTTGTTGCCGACGGGCTGGATCTCCAGATAATCATAGAATTCCACCAACCGTGCGATCTCCTGCGCGGGTCTGCCGTGTAACAGCGCCTGATACAGCTCTCCCGCCTCACACGCAGAACCGAGTATCAGTCCCTCACGGTATTTTTGCAGCTCACTTTTCGGAATGCGCGGCCGTTTGTGATAATACGTCAAGTGCGACAGTGACACCAGCCGATACAGATTCACGCGACCAATGTCGTTTTTCGCCAATATGATCGCATGGTAGGTAGGCATCTTACAGATCGCCTCAGCGGTCGGAATGCCCTTCTCATTCAGCTCGTCTAACGTGGTGATGTGCCGGCTCTCGAACATCTCGATAAATTTGACAAAGATCTCTGCCGTACATGCTGCATCATCCACCGCGCGGTGATGGTTTTCTAACGATACACCGACCGCCTTTGCCACTGTATCGAGCTTGTAGCGGTTGAGCTGCGGCAGCAGGAAACGCGCCATTGCGACCGTATCCGCCACGGTAAAGCTGCACGCGAGGTGCAGATCCTCACAGTTTTTTTGTATAAAGCTCATATCGAACTCTGCATTGTGAGCCACCATGACACAGCCCTTGCAGAATTCCATAAACTCAGGCAGGATCTCATCGATCAGCGGTGCATCGATCACCATGTCGTCACGGATGCCTGTCAGCTCCTCGATCTCAAACGGAATCGGAAGCTTGGGATTCACAAACGTAGAAAAACGCTCCGTGATCGCTCCGTTTTGTACCTTGACCGCGCCGATCTCGATGATCTTATTTTTCTTCGGGCTGAAACCGGTCGTCTCTAGATCAAAGACAACAAAATCGCCGCCAAAATCCTGTCCAGCAGGGTCTTTGACGATGCGCTTCGTATCGTCTACCAGATACGCTTCCACGCCGTAGATCAGCTTGAAATCCGCACCCTTTGGAATCGCGTGGTTGGCGACCGGGAATGCCTGCACCGCCCCGTGGTCTGTGATCGCAAGGCTGTGATGCCCGAACGCGACCGCCTGTGCGATAATATCGCCGACATCCGACACGCCGTCCATGTCGCTCATTTTTGTATGGCAGTGCAGCTCCACGCGCTTGCGCACCGATTGATCCATGCGCTTGGTCGTAAAATCCGGGATTTTTTTGATACCCATGACGGATGCCACCGTCAGCTCGTGGTCAAAGCGGTCGAGCGATGCCACACCCTTGATCTTGACAAACGTCCCTTTTTTCAACGACCCGCGCAGTTCCTCGAGATCCTCATTCCTCGTAAAGAGCTTGATGACCATTGTGTCGGTAAAATCCGTGACCGTGAGAAACAGGATCGTCTTTTCCCCGCGGATCTCGCGCTCATCGGTCGCCACGATTTTGCCGCGGATCACGACATCGCCGATCTCGCCCTGAATCTGTGCGATCGGCATCTCCTCCTCATCAAAATCACGGCCGTATAACACATCCGGGTTGTCCGAACGCCTGCGGGTAAATCCACCCCTGCCAGACGAGCCGGATGATACACCCTTAGCGCCGCCGACAGAAAATGTCTTTTGTGACGGCGGCATTGGACGATCCTTTGTCAGCTGTTGTCCACTGTCCGCAGCTTTTTTCTTTTGCGGCTGCGCCGGTACATCCGAAAGTTCCGGCAGCTCGTCCCCAAGCTCCATCAGGCTGCCGTCCTCGCGCTCCTGTTTCCCGGAAAAGGACGAATTCTGCACGATCCGGTGGATCGCCAGCTCCATCTGTCTGTCGGATTCTTCCCTGCGGCTGTCCGTCTTTGGTTCTTCATAGTGAATGTCAATGATGAGCTGCATTCCGCACCGGTCACAGAAGATCTTTTCTAAAATATCGATCAGCTCCCCGCCGCGCTCCTGTGCGAGCACGGTCGCCGGCATATGTACCGTCAGATGCGTATCGTCTACAAACTCCATCGGCGCACCGCGGTACAGGCTGTAAAGTACCGCAGAATAGTCCTTTAGTTCCAGACGGATACTGTCATCATAGATATCGAGCAGCGATTTTGCCGTATATTGCGCAGAAAGCTGGTAACGCTCCCTGATCTTCACCTTCAGATCCCTGCCTTGAAAAATCTGCTGATGAATGTCGCGCTCCAGCCGGAAAATATATTTTTTTGGAATTAGCCTCGTACTGTACAGATAGATCCGGTAAACATCCTTTGCACGGTTGGTGCTGACCTTCTCGATCTGTACATTACCAAGCAGTTGTCTGATGTCCGATTCCACATCAAGCGTCGGAAACACTTCAAAAAACGCTTTCGCCACGATTACTCACCCCAATGATCCAATTCCTCTTTCAATGCGCCGAGCAGCTCTGCCTCCGGCACTTTTTTAATGACTTCCCCGTGTCTGATCAAAAGTCCCTCACCGATGCCGCCTGCGACACCCAGATCCGCCTCACGCGCCTCGCCGGGTCCGTTGACGACACAGCCCATCACAGCGACCTTGATGTCGAGCGGATACTGCTCGACCAGATCCTCGACCTTTCCAGCAAGCGAGATCAGATCGATCCGTGTCCGTCCGCAGGTCGGGCAGGAAACGACCTCCACGCCGCCTGCGCGCAGCCCCAGCGTCTTTAAAATCAGCTTTGCACATTTGATCTCCTCGACCGGTGCCCCGGTCAGTGATACGCGGATCGTATCGCCGATGCCCTGACCTAAGATCAGTCCGAGACCGACCGATGATTTGACCGTTCCTCTCATGAGCGTCCCTGCCTCCGTGATACCGACATGCAGCGGGTGCATCGTCTGTGCGGCGATCAGCTCATGCGCACGCACACACATCATGACATCGGAGGATTTGATGCTGATCACGAGATTGTCATACCCAAGATCCTCAATGAGCTTTACCTTGTCCAGCGCGCTCTCCACCAGCCCCTCCGCTGTCACACCGCCGTATTTTTCCAGCAGCGGTTTTTCCAGTGAGCCGCTGTTGACACCGACGCGGATCGGGATCTGGCGTTCTTTGGCACAGTCTACGACTGCCTTCACACGCTCGGCGCTGCCGATATTGCCGGGGTTGATACGGATCTTGTCCGCGCCGTTTTCCATCGCGGCGATCGCCAGCCGGTAGTCAAAATGGATATCGGCTACAAGCGGGATATGGATCTGTTTTTTGATCCCGGCAAGTGCCCTTGCCGCGTCCATATCCGGCACGGCGCACCGGATGATATCACAGCCCGCGCGCTCCAGCTCCAAGATCTGCGCGACAGTCGCCTCCACATCCTGCGTCCTTGTATTTGTCATCGACTGGATCAGGATCGGATGACCGCCTCCGATGCTCCGGTCACCGATCTGCACAGTCCTTGTCTGCTTTCTTTTTATGTTTTCCATCTGATTTTCCATGAATGCCACCTCATCACCTACATAAACAGCTTGCGTATATCATTACCCATCACGACGACCATCAGTACCATCAAAAGGATCAGTCCGATATAATGTACCATGCCCTCCTTCTGCGGATCAATCCGTTTGCCGCGGATCGCCTCGATAATGAAGAACACGAGCCTGCCGCCATCGAGTGCAGGCAGAGGCAGCAGATTCATCACGCCCAGATTGGCGGACAGCAGGATCGCCATATTGATCATATTTAAAAATACATAGAGCATACCGCTAGATTTGCTCTCCGTATAGGTATCCCCGATCGTCTTTACAATGCCGACCGGTCCTGACAGGTCGTTCATATGCAGTTGTCCGGTCACGAGCTTTCCGAGACTTTGCAGCGTCGTCGTGATCCAGTATTCAACCTCATAAAAACTGTAGCCGATCACGCGCAGCGGGCTGCTTTTTACCCTGCCGACACTGCCCTGAAAGCCAAACAGATAACGGCCGCTCTCCTCATCGTATGACGGTGTCACCTGTGCGGTGTGGCGCTCGCCCTCGTGTTCCCATGTCACATTGACCGTCTCTCCGCTGTGAAAATAAGTATAAACGCTGATCTCACGGTAAAAATGGATCGTTTTGTTTCCTAATTTCACGATCGTATCGCCATCGGCAATGCCTGCCTCAGCCGCCGGAGAACCCGGTGTGATCTGTGAAATCGTAGGCACATCGATGCCTGCGACCCCGAGTATGATCATAGACAGCATCCATGCCAGAATAAAGTTGAAAAACGGTCCTGCAAATACGATCGAAAAACGCTGCCATACGCTCTTTGTCCCGAATGCCCTACCCGAATTGCTCTCCTCATCCTCGCCCTCCATCATACAGGCTCCGCCAAACGGCAGCAGCTTGAGTGAATAAAAGGTCTCTCCCTTATGGAAACCGACGATGGTCGGTCCGAGACCGAGACAGAACTCATTGACCTGTACGCCGTTTAGCTTTGCGAGCAGAAAATGTCCGAGCTCATGAAATAGTATAATCAGACTAAATAAAATAATTGCAATTATAATGTTCAAATTACCACCTGCTCTCTATGCGCTCTCTGACCTGTGCCTCCGTCTCCAGTATCTGCTCGACATTCGGAGCGGCAATAAAGGTACTGTGACTCATGCATTCCTCTATGATCTGCGTGATCTGCAGATATGAAATCTTTTTCTGTAA
This sequence comes from Oscillospiraceae bacterium, assembly GCA_963640395.1. GTDB lineage: Bacteria > Bacillota > Clostridia > Lachnospirales > Lachnospiraceae > W0P33-017. The sequence continues at coordinate 17,279 of CAVHZH010000014.1, read as the reverse complement.
AAACAGTGCAACTGCCGCCTCATTCGCCGCATTGAATACGGTCGGCATATTTCCGCCTTTTTTCATCGCTTCATAGGCGAGCGGCAATCCACGGAACGTATCCGTATCCGGTTCCTCAAATGTGATCGAACCGAGCTTTGCAAAATCCAGCCGCCTGCCATCGAGCGGTCTGCGCCTCGGATAATAGAGCGCATACTGGATCGGAAGCCGCATATCCGGCGTGCCAAGCTGTGCGATGATGCTGCCATCCTCGTACTGCACCATCGAGTGGATGATGCTCTGCGGCTGGACGACGACCTGAATCTGCTCCAGCTCCACACCGAACAGCCACTTTGCCTCCATCACCTCAAGCCCCTTGTTGACCAGAGTCGCAGAATCTACGGTGATCTTTTTTCCCATCGCCCAGTTCGGATGCTTCAATGCATCCTCCAGCGTCACCTGTTCCAGCTCTGCCTTTGTCTTGCCGCGGAACGGTCCTCCTGATGCCGTCAGCAGGATCTTCTCTATTTTATTCGTGCGCTCTCCGTTTAATGACTGGAAAATCGCAGAATGCTCGCTGTCAACCGGCAGGATCTGTACGTCGTACTCCTTTGCCATCCGCATAATAAGATGTCCGGCTGTCACCAGAGTCTCCTTGTTCGCCAGCGCAATATTTTTCCCCGACTGGATCGCTGCGATCGTGGGGCGCAGTCCCAGCATACCGACAATCGCTGTCACCAGTATTTCACTGTCTGGATCTGCAGCGATCAGATTCAGCCCTTCCATGCCGTAGTGCACCTTTACACCGAGATCAGCGACACGCGTTTTCAGATCAAGCGCATCCTTTTCCTCCCATACTGCCACGTTTTTCGGTAAAAACTCGCGGATCTGCTGTTCAAACAGGTCGATATTGTGCCCTGCCGCCATCGCTGTCACCTGCAGATCGCCCTGCGCACGGACAACCTCCAACGTCTGTGTTCCGATCGAACCGGTAGACCCGAGAATCGCAATTTTTTTCATGTTTGTAGTCCTCTCTCATTTATTCTCATTGCATGAAGTAATAAGCTAAAAAATAAATAACCGGTGCCGTAAAAATAACGGAATCAAACCGGTCAAGCACGCCCCCGTGACCGGGGATGAGCTTCCCATAATCTTTTATCCCATAGCATCTCTTGATCGCGGAAGCAGTCAGATCCCCGACCATCGAGATCAATGCGCCTGCTGCGCTGATCAGTGTCAGCACCCACACCTGCGCATAGGTAATATCCATCTGTTTTGCAAAAATATATACATAAATATATGTCAGCACCATCGCACCCAGCACACCGCCGATCGCGCCCTCAACCGACTTTTTCGGTGAGAGAACCGGCGACATCTTATGCTTTCCGAGCAGCTTTCCGGCGCAGTAGGCACATGTATCGCATCCCCATGAGGATAAAAAAATCAGCCACACCGTATACGTTCCCCGCGGCAGCATCCGCGTCTGATACAGGAACGAAAACATCACACCGACATACAGGATGCCAAACACCGCCTGCATGATCTGGTTGCTGTGATATTTCGGATAAGCACACACCATCAGCGTCAGGCAGGTCATCATGACAATCATCAGATACAGCATCCAGTTGACCGGTACTGCAAATGCCGTCGCTGCCAGCAACAGCACATAATAGAAAACCACCAGCGCATAGCCGAGCCAGCCCAGCAGCGTTTGATTTATCTGAAAAACGCGATACAGCTCCATCAGTCCGATCAAAGACAATGCCAGCGATACCGCCCACAGCACATAGCCGCCGCTGATAATAAATACGAGTGCCAGAATCACCAATACGATTCCGCTGATCAATCTGGTACGAAACATAAACTCACTCCTCCTTGATGCCCCCATAACGACGATCCCTGTTTTCATAGGTATCGATCGCTTTTTTTAATTCCTTTTCATTAAAGTCAGGCCACGGAACATCCGTGAAATAAAACTCGCTGTATGCCAACTGCCACAGCAGATAGTTGGACAAACGCTGTTCCCCGCTCGTGCGGATCAAAAGATCCGGATCCGGCAGCTCCTTTGTATCCAGATAGCTGTCAAACAGCTCCCCCGTCAGCTCCTCCGGTGACAGCCGTCCATCCCGGACATCCATGCTGACCGAACGCATCGCGCGCAGCATCTCGTCACGGCTTCCGTAATTGATCGCAATCGTGAGGTTGAGGTCATCATAAACCGCCGAGATCCGCTCTGCCTCTACGATCTGCTTTTGAAACTTGGCATCCAGGCGGCTGATGTCACCGATCACACGGATATGCATTTTATTTTCATGTGCGGTCTGCACACATTTATCGAGATACCCCGCCAGCAGCTTCATCAGTGCCTTTACTTCACTTGCCGGTCGCGACCAGTTCTCTGTCGAAAACGCGTACAGCGTCAGGTATTTTACACCCAGCTTTTTTGCTGCCAGACAGATATTCTCCACATTCTTTGCTCCTGCCGTATGACCTGCGTTGCGCGGAAGTCCCCGCTTTTTCGCCCATCTTCCATTGCCATCCATAATGATCGCTATATGCTGTGGAACACTCATTTTCTTTCCCCCTGTCGTATTTTCCAATGATGCGAAAAATGAGGCATTGCAAATGCAAGCCCCATTTTCTGTTCCGTTTGATTATACGGTAAGAATCTCTTTTGTCTTTTCCTCAACAGCTTTGTCCACATTTGCAATATACTTATCTGTGAGCTTCTGCAGTGCATCTTCAAGATCCTTGATCTCATCCTCTGAGATGTCCTCACTCTTTGCGAGCTTCTTAAATGCATCATTACCGTCACGACGGATGTTACGGATCGCAACCTTGGCATTCTCGCCCTTTTTCTTGACATCCTTCGCAAGCTCCTTACGGCGCTCCTCGGTCAGCTCCGGGAATACCAGACGGATGACCTTGCCATCGTTGGTCGGATTGATACCCAGATCTGAGGTAAGGATCGCCTTTTCGATCTCTCTGACCATAGAAGCCTCCCACGGCTGGATCTGGATCATGCGGGGCTCCGGCACATTCACGTTCGCCACCTGCTGAATCGGTGTCGGTGTGCCGTAATAATCTACACGCAGCTTATCCAGCACATGCGGGTTGGCACGACCGGCACGGATGCCGCCATATTCCTCTCCAAGATTGTTCATCGTCTTGTTCATCTTATCTTCGTATACCTGTAATCTCTCATCCATAGGAAATATCCTCCTCTTAATTTTCAGACTGTCACAACAGTTCCGTTGAACTGACCGCTCACTGCATTTACAATACTATTTTCCTCATTCAGTGCAAATACATACATCGGCATATGATTCTCCATACACATCACAGATGCCGTCATATCTACCACTGCCAGCTTTTTCTCGATGACCTCCTCGATGGAAATCGTATCGTACTTTTTCGCATCCGGGTTCACCTTCGGATCGCTGTCATAGACGCCGTCGATCGCTTTTGCAAGATAAATGCCGTCCGCCTCGATCTCGATCGCGCGCAGCGTCGTTCCCGTATCCGTAGAAAAATACGGATGTCCGGTTCCTCCGGCAAAGAAAACGACCATTCCCTTTGCGAAGTATTTATTGGCACGATCCTTTGAGAAAAGCTTGGTGAAGCTGCCGCACTCAAACGGTGTCAGCACATTTGTCATCATACCCTCCGAACGGAAAATCTCGGAGACATAAATACAATTCATGACAGTCGCTAACATGCCGATCTGATCCGCCTTTGTGCGGTCAATCGTATTGCTCGTGCGTCCCCGCCAGAAATTGCCTCCACCGATCACGATACCGACCTCTACGCCGTTATCTACAATCTGTTTTACCTGCTTTGCGACTCCGATTACCGTCGCCTCATCAAAGCCAAAGCCTTTATTTCCGGAGATTGCCTCTCCGCTCAGTTTAAGTAGGATTCGTTTCATCCAGTCTATCCCCCCTGATCGTTTTCTTTCATTGATACTTACATATTACCATACTTTTCTGTAATATTGTGTTAGAATTTATAGGAATATTTTGGCTGTTGTCAGACAATAGCGGAAGCGTAGAAAAAAGAGAAGTCTTCACTTTGACTTCTCTTTTAACCTTAAGAAATGCTGATTATCTACTACCAACATCCGGCTGCTGCTGTGTGATACAGTGGATGTTTCCACCGCCGTATACGATCTCCCGCGTATGCACACCGATGACTTCCCGCTCCGGTAACATCTGCCGGATCTGTTCCAATGCCAGTGCATCATTTTCATCGTCATACTGCGGAACGATCACGCCGTGGTTTGTGATGAGGAAATTCAGGTAGGAGGCGATACATAGATCACCATTTTCACGCTTTGCAGATCCCGATGTCTGCACGATCGTCTCTGCACCCTGCAAGCGCACCGGCTGTGCGGTCATGCACAGCTTATGTACCTTGAGCTTTCTTCCCTTTGCATCTGTTGCCTGCGCAAGTATCCGCTGTGCCGACTGCGCCGCCTCATAAAACGGGCTGTCCTTATCCTCCACATCAATGCACGCGACCTCTCCGGGACGGATAAAGCAGGCGACATCATCCACATGCCCGTTTGTCTCATCCGGGTCGATCCCATCCGTCAGCCAGAGTACCTTTTTGCATCCGAGATAATCTAACAGATACTGCTCGATCTCCTGCTTGCTCAAATGCGGATTCCTGCCTTTGCTCAGCAGGCACATCTCGGTCGTGAGCACCGTGCCCTCGCCGTCTACATGAAAGGAACCGCCCTCCAGCACAAAACCATCCAGACTGTAATAATCAACGTCTTCCAGTTCACAGATTTTTTGTGCAACCGCATCATCCTGTTCCCATGAGGCGTACAGACCGTCTACCGTACCGCCCCATGCATTAAACCGCCAGTCACAGGCACGCAGACCGCCATGACCATTCACGAGAAAGGTCGGTCCGCAGTCTCTGCACCACGCGTCATCGGACGACATTTCTACCACGCGGATCTGCTCCGGCAGCATCGCCCGGCAGGACTCATACGTGTCTGCCGATGCGAGCATTGTCACAGGTGTAAAACGGCTGATCGCTGTTGCCACATCTGCATATGCCCGTTGCGCGGGACGCGCCTGATCTCGCCAGTTGTCCGGGCGCTTTGGCCAGATCATCCATATTTTTTCCTGTGGTTCATATTCTGCCGGCATATAATAGCCATCCTTTGATGGTGTACTGCCAATGATCCGTTTTGCCATGTGCCCGGCTCCTTTCCTATTTATATTGTTTTCGCGATTACTCTTTTAACTTTGTCCACATCTCATCATAGATTGCCAGTGTATCGGTATCCAGATTTGATACATATTCTCCTGCTGCGATGACCTCTGCCGGAGGATTCTTTGCCATATTTGAGCTGTAATCATCACCCATTGCCTCTACTGCTGCACTGTTTGATGACAGATACGGGAACTCCTCGATATTCATTTTGGCTGCATCGACGCTCATCATATAGTTGATAAACTCCATGGCTTCATCGTAGTGCTTTGCTCCCTTGGGGATCGCCCAGTTATCCATAAATACATAGGCTCCCTCGCTCGGATATACGATCTGGATATCCGGATTTTCTTCCATTGCCAGTGCAACCTCAGCACTCCACATATATCCGACAGAGCAGTCACCGGAAATCATTGCAGACTTCGGGCTGTCTGAATCGTACAATGCGATATTGTTCTTTAAGGTGAGCAGCTTTTCCTCGACACCGGATAATGTATCCGGATCAGTCTCATTCATGCTCAGCCCCATGCTGCGCTCTGTCATACCGATCACCGCACGGTAATCATCCAGCACTACGAGCTGTCCATCCAATGACGAATCAAACAGATCACCGTAGCCTGTGATCTCTTTATCTACTTTGGATGTATTGACCGCAATCGCTGCCACACCACCCTGATAAGGGATCGAATAAACGTTGCCCGGATCGTAAGACGGATTCAGATAAGATTCACCGATATTTCCGATATTTGTCAGCTTATCCTGATCGAGCTCCTCTAACATGCCCTGTCCGGCGAGCTGTTCAACCGCATAATCACTCGGCTGGATAATATCATAAGTTCCCTCGGACTCTGATTTCACTTTTGCGATCATATCCTCATTGGATGAATAAGTAGATACATTGACCTTGATTCCGGTTTCCTCCTCAAAGGCGTCAATCGCATCCTGTGAGACATATTCTGTCCATATAAAGATGTTTAACTCACCTGCGGATGCAGTGTCAGTCGAAGAACCGCAGCCACCTAACATGAAACCTGCCATTACTGCTGCTAATGCCATACTCACAATTTTCTTTTTCATTTTCCATTCCTCCCTTGAAGCAAAGCTTTTACGAATTGTTTTTTGAAAAAATACCACTCTGTGTCAATACGACCAAAAGAATCGTCGCGATCAGAATCAGTGTTGACAACGCATTGACATCGGGTGCAACACCGCTTTTTATACTCTCCATAACCTTGAGCGGATAAGTCTTTGTCTGTCCGTTTACAAAATAGCTGATAATTACATCATCGATCGACAGTGTAAATGCAAGCAATGCGCCGCCCGCGATACCGGGTGCAAGCACCGGCAGGGTAATACGCAGGAATGTCGTCAAGCGGTTCGCCCCGAGATCCATGCTCGCCTCCTCGATCGACTTGTCATAGCCGCTGAGTCTTGCGCGGACGTTAAATATGACAAACGGAACCGAAAATGTCACATGCGCCAATATCAAGGTCAGCATACCGCGCGGGATATTTGCCTTTGAAAAGATCGTCAGCAGCGAAATACCAAGCACGATCTCCGGTATAACGACCGGAATGTACAACAAGCCGTTGATGATGCTCTTTCCGCGGAAATGATACCGGTAAATACCGACTGCACCGATCGTGCCGATGATCGTTGCGAGCAGCGTGCTCACCACCGCGATCACCATCGTATTCCCAAACGCCTGCAAAAGCGATGTATTATCAAATAGCTTTACATACCAGTCCAGCGTAAATCCCTTCCACGAAAGATACGGCTTGGATGTCGTGGCATTTGTGGAGTTTACAACGATCACAGAGATCGGTAAAAACAGGAAGATATACACCAGTGTGCAAAAGACTACGCTTAGCCCTTTTTTTGCCTTTTTTCTGCTGTTTCTGCTCATCCTATCACATCCTTTTTTTTAAATATTTTATACGCCGAGACTATCCATGTCTCCGCCCATCCGCTGGTACAGCTTCACCAGTATGAGCGTGATCACGATCAGTATGATGGAGAGCGCTGCGCCAAGCGGCCAGTTGTTACCGCTCTGGAACTGACGCTCGATCAGATTTCCGATCACATCCGAATTACCTCCGCCGAGAATATCGGATACGAAGAAATAACCGAGACATGGAATAAATACCATGATGCTTCCTGAAAAAATACCACTGGATGTGAGCGGCAGGATCACCCGCACAAATGTAACCGCAGGTTTGGCACCGAGATCTGCCGATGCCTCCAAAAGGCTGCCGTCCAGCTTTTCGATTGCTGTATACAGCGGCAGGATCATAAACGGGATCAGACAGTAGACCATGCCGAGCACCGTTGTTCCCTGTTTATACAACAGCTCCAGCGGCTCCTTTGTCAGATGCAGAAATTGCAATGCCGTATTGAGCCATCCGTTTGTTCCTAAGAATGTCCGCCATCCGTAAATCCGGATCAGGGAATTGGTCCAGAACGGGATGATGACCAGCATGTAAAACAGCTTTTTGCGCTTGCTGTGTGTTCTGGCAATAATATAGGAAAACGGATATCCGATCAGGATACAAAACAGTGTCGTCACAAACGCGATCATGATCGACTGTGCATAGATCTTTAAATAGTTGGTACTGACCAGACGCTTATAGTTATCAAGCGTAAACTGCATCTGTACATTATAATACTGGTCGATCGAGCAGAAGCTCATGACGACTACATAGATCAAAGGGATCGCAACGAGCAGGACGAGTACCAGTGTTACCGGTCCTACCGTGAGCAGCGCCGGCAATGTATTCGACCGCCATTGATGCTTTGCGTGCGCTTTTTCCATATGACCGCCCCCTCCTAACTGAATGTAATATTTTGGATCGCTTCAAAAATCTTATCCGACTGCGTATGGATCAGCACTGCGTCCTCCGGATTCCAGTACGGATAGATCACCGCACCCGGCTTCGGCAGCTCCTCGCCCGCCAGACGCTCGATCTTTAACTCATTGCCATTTGACAGACGCACAATGCATTTGATGACCGAGCCGACATAGATATAGTCCTTGACGACTGCTTGTATCGAAAAATCCTTCACCGGCGTATCGGAAAACTTCATTTTTTCCGGACGGACAGATACGGAAATATACTCTCCCTCGTGGAAGCCCTCACCGCATCCGGCGATCGTTCCGTTCTCTACATTGACCAATGCCTTGTTTCCGTCCATCTGTGCGATCGCTCCATCGAAAATATTTGTCTCACCGATAAAGGTCGCCACAAATTTTGTTTTCGGCTGCTCGTAAATTTCTGTCGGTGTGCCGAGCTGATCGAGAATACCGTCATGCATGATCGCAATGCGGTCGCTCATTGTCAGCGCTTCCTCTTGATCGTGCGTGACATAGATAAATGTAATGTTCAGCTTCTTCTGCAGGCGCTTCAGCTCGAGCTGCATCTGCTTTCTGAGCTTAAGGTCGAGCGCTCCGAGCGGCTCATCGAGCAGCAACACCTTCGGCCGGTTGATCAGCGCTCTGGCGATCGCCACTCTCTGCTTCTGACCACCAGACAACTGGCTCGGATATCTTTTTTCAAATCCCTCCAACTGGACGAGCTCCATCATCTCGGTCACTCTGCTTTTGATCTCTGCCTTCGGAACCTTTTTGATCTTTAATCCGTATGCGATATTGTCGAAAATTGTCATGTGCGGAAACAGCGCATAACTCTGAAAAACGGTGTTGACATTTCGCTCAAACGGTTCCTTTTCCTCGATTGACTCTCCCTCCACGAGAATGCTTCCAGATGACGGTTCTTCAAATCCGGCCACCATACGAAGCGTTGTCGTTTTTCCACAGCCGGAGGAACCGAGCAGTGTGAGGAATTCTCCTTCCTCTACCTTCAGATCAAGATCCTTTACGACATGATTTTTTCCATATATTTTATTGACTCCGTTAATTTCAACGATATAACCCATGAGATCACCTCGCTTTATACTTCGTTTTAAATTGCCTTGCTGCCTCTCTCACCGGTTCTGATTCTGACAACATCCTCAATATTTCTGATAAAGATCTTTCCATCTCCGACATGATCTGTCGCACATTTCTCACGAACCTTCAAAATCAACGGCTCTACATCCTTGTCTGCCACAACGACAGTTACCTGAATCTTCGGAAGCAGATTGATCGTTGTCTTTAAGCCGCGGATCACATTGACACCGCTTTCAGGAGTGGATCCCTTCTGGCTGCCGCAGCCCATGACGGTTGAGATCGTCATACCTCCGCAATTCACTTCATCAATGATCGCTTTCATTGCCTCTAACCGTTCCGGTCGGATAATCATTACTAACTCTTTCATAAACATTCCCCTTTCCAACAAATAAAGGAGCCTACCCTCTAGGGTAAGCTCCTTCGCTTTTTGTTTGCTCTTTTTTAAGTTAGGTGCATTATATGCCATTCTCCCGGATTACACAATCACCCGAAAATACCTCTTTTCTACTACTTTTTAAGTATTTTTCTCTTTTTCCTTGATCATTTTGAACAACTGTACACGATTTTTGATGCCCAGCTTCCGGTACAGATTCAGGATATGCTTCTTCAATGTGTTCTCACTGATCATGAGTTGTTCGCAGATCTGGGCGTTATCCTCCCCTGCCAGCAGCCGCTTGAGCACCGTATGCTCTCGCCGCGTCAGCTCATACTTTCTGACCGCCTCGGACACCGTGATCTTGTGATCTGACACAGCCTTATCTTTCTGGTGCTGCCACAGCCGATATGCCAGATGATCCTTGAGCACATCGAGCACAAACATGTCACTGTATTCAAAATTTGCTTTTCCTGCTGACCGGTACAAGGTCACGACTCCCGCCAGTTCATGATCCTTTTCGAGTATCACCTGCAGCGAATCGTGCCGCCTGACCTCTCCATGAATCTGAATCAGTTCGCCCAGCTTACACTCACTGCCGGGCGCAGCCAGATAAAAATCCGCACTGTCAAAATCCACGAGCATCTGCAGTTGTTCCAGAAACTGCCTGCGCATATGATCCGGATTCTCCACGGTATAAATTTTATAAATGATCCGGTTTAAAAACATCCAGTCACTTGTATCCAGTTCTCTCATAACATCACCAGCCTTTATAAGAAAGAATCCTGCTTTGCAGGATTCTCCGCCTGTGGCGGGTCGCTTTTGCGACATACTTCTTATCCGCCGCAGTGCGATCCTGCCCGGAGGGCTTTTTTATGTAATGGGAAATTCATCGGAATTTCCTATTACATAAAAAAAGACACTTCCATCCGGAAATGCCTCATCGCATGCTTGTTATGGCTGTCATGCTACTATTTTTTTATGGATTTGTCAACAAAAATCTGTCGGTCGCGTAACGCATCTCCCCAGATCTGGTACAGCCGCTCAAAGCTGTATGCCGCATTTGCCGGACTGGTGGATGGCAGCCGGATGATCTCCCTGTTTGTCTGCCCGTACACATATTTCATGTACAGCTCATACGATTTCGTGCCGTTGGCATAAATATGCGTGATGTTTGTCCGCTGCAGCAGCGCACCGATGTCATTCGGTATGACATCACGGATTGAGCTGTCGCTGGAGCCTGTGATCTGACAGGACGCGATCACATCCCACACTGCAATTTTATGCCGTAGCAATAATTGTTTTTTTGCAGCAATATCCTCCCGCAGCGGCACTTCCTCCCCGGTCAGCGCCGCGATGAGCCGCCAGAAACGGTTCTGCGGATGACCGTAATAAAATGCCATTTCCCTTGATTTTACAGACGGAAAAGTCCCTAAGACAAGCACCTGTGAATCCGCATCATACACAGGTTCAAATTCATGTTCTACTCTCATATTTCATACTATTTTGCGATGATCTCACTCGTGTGGATGAAATCATAAGGCGTCGCCTGATACACGTAATAATTCAGCCAGTTGGAATATAAAATATTTCCATGTGAACGCCACTGCAGGCGCGGCTTTTCCGTGCAGTCGTCATCCGGGTAATAGTTCACCGGTATCTCGATCGGCAAACCCTGATTTTTGTCACGCATATATTCCTTGTGAAGTGTCAGACGGTCATACTCCGGATGCCCCATCAAAAAGATCCTGCGGCCATCATTATCAATGACTAAAAATATGCCTGCCTCCTCTGATTCCGCGAGAATCGTCAGCTCCGGCTCTGCCTCGATCGCCTCGCGGCTCATCTCCGTATGTCTCGAATGCGGAGCCATAAAATAATCGTCAAAGCCACGCACGAGCGGCACCTTACGGTTCATCACACGATGCTCATAGACACCGAATATCTTCTTGTCCAGCTGCTGTTTCCTAATACCGTAGTAATGGTACATGCCTGCCTGTGCCCCCCAGCATACATGCAGCGTGCTGGTGACATGCGTCTGCGCCCAATCCATGATCTCGCACAGCTCCTCCCAGTAGTCCACTTCCTCGAAGTCCATCTGCTCGACCGGTGCCCCGGTAATGATCAGACCGTCCAGATTGCGGTCGCGGATATCATCGAGTGTCACATAAAACTGATCCAGATGTTTTTGTGATGTATGCGCCGATTCATGGCTCGATACTGTCATAAATGTCACATTGACCTGCAACGGTGTATTGGACAGTGAGCGCAGCGTCTGTAATTCATTGTCCTCCTTTAACGGCATGAGATTTAAAATACCGATCTCAATCGGACGAATGTCCTGATGCGCGGAACGTGTTTCATCCATCACAAATATATTTTCATTCTCCAGAATCTCCCTTGCGGGCAGATTGCTCTTAATCTTTACAGGCATATCTAATCTCCTTTGTTTGACAGTTCCATTCAAATTCCGGCTTATTCCAATTCCATTTTTTCATTCTATACTGATTTATCCGCAAAATCAACTCCCGATCGCTGCATCACCGACCGATCATCACAAGCAGCTCCTCCTCCGTGATCACAGGTATCCCTAATGCGCGCGCCTTCTCCAGCTTGCTTCCGGCAGCCTCTCCTGCGAGCACATAGCTCGTCTTTTTGCTGACAGAGCCGGTGCATTTTCCGCCATTGCTCTCGATCAGCTCTGCCGCCTCCTTGCGTCCGAGTGTCGGCAGCGTACCGGTCACAACGATCGTAAGCCCGGCAAGTGCCGCACCCTGCGCCGACTGTTCAGACTCCATATTCATGCCAAGCGCCGCCACCTCGGATAACAGCCTCCGGTTTTCTGCATCTGCAAAATATTCGTGGATGCACTCCGCAGTGATACCGCCGACATCCGGGATCTGCATCAACTGCTCCACATCTGCATCTGCCAGCTCCATCAGATTGGAAAAATGCTTCATGATCTCCTTTGCCGATGCCTTTCCGACATTCCGGATCGCCAGTCCCGTGAGAAATTTATCGACCGGATTATGCTTGCTCTCCTCGATCGCCGCCAGTATCTTATCCGTATTTTTTTCTTTTCCCATAATGCCTTTTTCGATCAGCTCATCCCGATGCTCCCGCAAACGGTAAATATCCGTATAGTTGTGCAGATAGCCCTCTTCTACAAGCGTATCCACATACGTTGCGCCGAATGCCTTAATATCCATCGCATCACGGCTCGCGAAATAAGCGAGCGTACGTTTCAGCTGTGCCGGGCAGGAAGGATTATTGCAGCAGATGTCTGCCGTTCCATCCTCCCTGCTGAGTGGATGTCCGCACACCGGACACACACGCGGTGCCTGAAAAATAGTTCCGGTCGGCTTCGTCACCCTTATGATCGCCGGTATGATCTCGCCCTGTTTGCGGCAGACCGCCCTGCAGCCCTCATCGATACCTAGGCTTTCGATATAGTCCATATTGTGCAGTGTCGCATACTGGACACCCGTGCCGCACAGACGCACCGGCTCCTTAAACCGCGCACGGAACGTCATTTTGCCGGTTCTGCCGACACCGACCTCCACCGCTTCGATCTCTACCTCTTTTTCCTCCGGCGGATATTTATATGCGATATGTCCTGCCGAATATTTGCTGCCTGCCGGAAAATCCGCACGGTACGCAATCTGTTCGATCTTCACGACTGCACCGTCGATATCATAGCTGTAATCTCCGCGATGCTCGTCGATCGCATCGATCGCAGCCAGAACCTCCTCCGCTGTCCCACAGCACACATGCGGCACGACCGCCACACCCTCTGCCGCCAGCTCATCCAGCCCGGCGGTATGATTTTCCATCAGGTGTGCACTCGCACCGGTCGCATCCTGCACATTAAAAATAAACATGCGCAGCCCGCGCTCCTTCGTAATCTCCGGGTCTAACTGGCGCAGCGTGCCGGCCGCAAGATTTCTCGGATTTGCAGCCGTCTTTTTGCCAAGGCTCTCCTGTCTCTCATTGAACCTTTCAAAGTCCTCATGGCTCATATACACTTCACCGCGCAGCTCCACATAATCCATCTCCCGAATCGTCTGCCGGACATCCGGTATCACTTTCGCATTGAGCGTCACGTCCTCGCCGACCATGCCATCACCCCGCGTCTCCGCCAGTGTCAGCACACCGTCCTGATAGCGCAGTGACATACTCAGTCCATCGATCTTGTGCTCCACAGAAAAACGGGCATCCGGGTGCATCTGCTTCACCTGTGCGACCCACGCAGCCACTTCTTCTTTTGTAAACAGATCCTGAATACTGAGCATCGGTACATGATGTGTGATCGTAACGCCTGCCTCGCGCTTTGCAGTTCCTCCGATCTTCTGTGTCGGTGAATCCGCACGTACCCATTCCGGATGCGCAGCTTCCATTTTTTTCAGCTCACGCATCAGGGCATCATATTCAAAATCACTGATCGTCGGCGCATCCTCATTATAGTAATGATCCATATGCTCGTCGATCTGCTGTTTTAGTTGTTCATACTCTGTTTTTGTATACTGTTGTTCCATCACTGTTATCCCTGCCTCACATTATTTCACTGTCTCGTTGGATGAATGGCGGATCAGTCGCTGCAATTCCTTCCACTCCGCCTGCGTCACATCGCGGTATGTTCCTTCCTTCAGGTCGCCGAGCCGGATATTCATGATCCGCAGACGTTTCAGTGTCCTCACATGATATCCGAGTGCCTCACACATGCGCCGGATCTGCCGGTTCAGCCCCTGTGTCAGTATGATATGAAACTCCCTTGCCCCGCTCTTCCGCACCTTGCACGGTCTGGTGACTGTATCTAAAATCGGCACACCATTCGACATCTGCATAATAAAGTTATCCGTAATCTCCTGATCCACCGTCACGACATATTCCTTTTCATGGCGGTTCCCGGCACGCATCATCTTGTTCACAATATCACCGTCATTCGTGAGTAGGATCAGCCCGGTGGAATCCTTGTCCAGCCTGCCGACCGGATAGATCCGTTTCGGATAGCCGATATAATCAACGATGTTCACGCCCTCTCTTTTAGAAGTCGTACAGACGACTCCGCGCGGCTTATGAAATGCGATGAGTATCCGCTCCTTCTCTTTTGTAACCGGCTTGCCCTTATAGCTGACAACATCACCCTGCATGACCTTATCGCCCAGTACCGCTGTCCGCTCACCGATGCGGATCTGTCCGGCTTCCAGTGCGCGATCCGCCTCCCTGCGGGAGCACACACCCGCTTCGCTCAGATATTTGTTGATACGGATTCCTTCCTGTTTCTGATTCATGTTTCACTCCACCATGCTCTGTGTAGAAAAAGACGGCTGCAGATCATGCAGATGCACTATGCACCGCTACCCAGCAACCGCCTTTCATCATTTGTCTGATTCTCTCAAATTATTCTGTTTCACCATACTATTTGATCAGATCTGTCTTAATATATCCGGTCTGACCATTCCATTCTACCTTTGTCCAGCCCTCTGCATAGCTCTGGATCACCTTGACCGTATCGCCCTTGAATGCCAGTCCGACACGATCCGCTGTCTCGCTCATGGAAACACGTACATTGACGGAATCACTCAGTGTGATCTCCTTGCCTACCGGCAATGCCTTTGCAGGCTCTGTCTCGGTCGTAGCAGTTCCCTTGATATCGGACTTGTCGGTCGTAATATACTCGAGCTTCACCCAACCTTTCTTTTTATGGTAAGAAGCCTTTACCCAGCCCTTCTTTTTCGTAGCCGGATAGATCTTGAGCTTGTCCCCGAGCGGAATCTGCGTCACAATCTTTGTATTCGTTCCGCGACCCTTTCTTAAATTGATACCATCCAGCGCATAGGCTGTCTTTGCCTTGCCATCCGAGCTGTTCTTCGAGTCATCTGTCGTATCTGCATCTGAATCATCTTTTGTATCTTTATTATTTTTGCTATCTGTCGTATCGTCCGACTTTTCATCCGTCTGGTCGTCTGCCTGATCTTTATCGTCCTTCGTATCGTCTGTCTGCTGTGCATCATCAGATGACTGATCCTGACTGTCTGCATCTGCCTGTGTCAGTGACTGTGCCCACGCGGAAATGGCATTCGGCAGCGTCTCATTCGCCATCGTTGCGAGCTGCTCGTCTGACGCGATCACCTCGTCATACTTCTGCTGCACCTCCTGCTGGAGCGCAACGACATCATCCTCCTGCTCAAATTCATTGATCAGTGCCTGCACATCTGCCTGCGTGCTGTTCTCCATATTAGACTGGTTGAACTGGCTGTAAGCATTGTCAATATACATTTTTCCGGACTCATCCGTTCTCACATAGAAAAAGTCCAGTCCGGGAGCGACTGTCTCAACACCCTTGAACTTCATCTCCAGATAAACGGACACTACATACTCACCCTCGCTCAATCCGGTTTTGGTATAGCAGCGCAGATTATCGTATGAATCTACATACTCGCTGAACAGCTTGATATAACTTTTTTCCGTATCGGAAATCGGCTGTGCCAATGTCTCTAAAGTATCGACATCGCCCTCCTGATAAGCCTTGTAATAGTCTGCGATGAGTGTCTGGATCTCCGGAACCGCATCCACCTGAAACTCCTCGGCAGAATCTTCCTGCTCTGTCTGTTCCTCCTGTACCGGCTCTGTCGTGGCATTCTGCGGTCCTGTACACTTTACCAGTACAGCTACCATTATAGCGAAAAGAACACCGGCAGCAATATAACGCTTGTATCTACTCACAAGCTCCAAAAATGCCCCGGCGTCAAAGCCGCCATCGTTTTGAGATCTCTTCGATGATTTATTTAATTTTTGTCTATTTTTATGTTTAGCAGAATCTGTATTCTGAATATCTCGTTCTTGGTCAATCTGATCGTTTCTCTGGTTCTGATTTGCCATTTGTTTTACTACCTCCTAAAATAATAAATACACGAACTTTCTCTAAATAAATGCAACCGGCGGGAATCGAACCCACATTACAGGAGTCGGAGTCCTGCGTTCTATCCGTTAGACTACGGTTGCTCATTTTTAGGAGCAGTATATTATTTTATTTTCGATGAAACCAACTCCGCTTTGTTCTGCCTGCCTCCAATTCGTCATCAATCTCCTGCTGAATCCGGGATTTTACGAGTGCGCAGATCTCACGCGAGTTCATACCCTTGTAATCCTCATAGTAGAGGGGCTTTAGATAATGCACCTTAGCAGTTACCGGAACAAGGGAATTTTCTCCAAACACCTTGTACGAGTCAATCAATGCCACGGGAACAATGGGTGCTTTCGCCATCATCGCCATCTTAAAGCTGCCCGGCTTGAACTCCTGAAGTGTGTTGCCGTTATTTGTATAACCACCTTCCGAAAAAATAATATATCGACGTCCCTCTTTCACTTCGGTAGACGTCTCCTTGATGATCCCGAGTGCCTGACGCACATCCCCGATCTTCATGCGCTTGCCTTCGACCAGATCAATAAACTCTTTGATCAGGATACCGTAAGAAACCGCGTCATCCACGACGACGGAGCAAGGCTTCGGATGTGTGATCATGATGCTGAGTGCGTCGAATTTCCCCTGATGATTGGGATACAAAACATAACCGCCCTCCTTCGGGAGATGCTCCAAACCTTTGCTGACCGTCTTGATATTTCCGGTACGCATCATATAATAAATCGCTCGTCTCGCGATCCGATAACGCTTGGCTTCATCAAATTTCTCGGTATGCTTGGCCATATAGCCCATTTTTGGAATCATATAAATATGATAAAAATTCCAAAAAA
>CAVHZH010000013.1:0-36584 GCA_963640395.1 Oscillospiraceae bacterium | reverse complement strand
CGCAAAGACGCCTGACGGCGTTTTCCCACTGCTGCGCAGTTAACTTTGCTCATAAGATGGCGCTCACCTCATCACCGACACAATGTGCTCATTCATGCAAGCATGACTCGCACATTTTTATCGGTGATGGCTGAACTGTTATATTAAAATTCCGGCTCGATCAGACCGTAGCTGCGATCCTTGCGCTTGTAGACGACATTGACCTCGCCGGTCTCTGCATTGCTGAACACAAAGAAATTGTGTCCCAGCAACTCCATCTGCACACAGGCATCCTCCGGGAACATCGGCTTCATGCCAAACTTTTTGACACGGACAATGCGGATCTCCTCATCATCCTCGACATCCTCTTCCACAAATTCCTTGCGGAGACTCTCGGTATTCTGCTGCTTGTCAATCAGTTTTTTGCGATATTTTTTAAGCTGCGCCTCAATAATATCTACAATAAGATCGATCGTCACATACATATCATCACTCTGCTGCTCCGCACGGATAATATGTCCCTTCATCGGGATCGTGACCTCCATCTTCTGCCGCTCCTTTTCCACACTGAGCGTCACGGTGCATACGGTATCAGGAGTAAAATATTTCTCCAGCTTTGCAAGCTTGTCCTCTACAGCCGAACGCAATCCCGCTGTCACCTCAATGTTTTTTCCACTAATTGTTATTTTCATAATACACATCTCCTTTCGAGATTTTTTTTGTAGTATAATTTTAATACATTTTCTCTTTTAAAACCAGTGTTTATACTATAAAATATATTAAAAAACAGTAAACAATCGGAGTACATTATGAAACAAAAAAAAGCACTTGTCACCGGTGCCTCCCACGGGATCGGAAAAGCCATCGCCGCGCATTTTGCCGCCGAAGGCTGTGACCTCATCTTGAATTGTAAGACAGATCGGGATCTGCTGCGCTCGCTGGCGCAGGATCTGTCTGCCACCTATGGCATACGCGCGCTGGCCATTCCCTGCGATGTGGGCGACC
The DNA here is from genome assembly GCA_963640395.1 of Oscillospiraceae bacterium. Lineage (GTDB taxonomy): Bacteria > Bacillota > Clostridia > Lachnospirales > Lachnospiraceae > W0P33-017. The sequence continues at coordinate 35,600 of CAVHZH010000013.1, read as the reverse complement.
ACGCCGCCGTATGCGATATGTTTGTGCAGATCCGCACCTTTTTTGAAGGGGAAGGTATCGACATTCTCGTCAACAATGCCGGTATTTCACAGATCGGTCTGCTCACAGACCTTTCCATCGACGGCTGGAACCGCTTGATCGCAACCAATCTGACCAGCGCATTTTCCTGCTGCCACGAAGCCATCCCCCACATGGTTCACCAAAAATCCGGTTGCATCATCAACATTTCTTCGGTATGGGGTACGGTCGGTGCCTCGTGTGAGGTAGCCTACTCCGCCTCAAAGGGCGGTATCAACACATTTACAAAGGCACTCGCCAAAGAGCTCGCACCGAGCGGGATTTCTGTCAACGCGATCGCCTGCGGCGTGATCGACACACGCATGAACGGCTGCTTTGATGCCACGGAGCGTGCGGCGCTGGAGGAGGAAATCCCGATGGGACGCTACGGCACACCCGAAGAAGTCGCATCACTCGCATGGCAGCTCTCGACTGCCCCTGCCTACCTCACAGGTCAGATCATTACGCTGGACGGGGGCTGGCAGTTATAAATGAAGGCAACATCCGAACGCATCCGCATACTCATGGACGAACAGCACATATCACAAAAGAGACTCGCAGCCGAGCTGCAGGTCTCCAATTCCTCGCTGTGCAATTACCTCCACGCAACCAGATGGATCAATCTGTCCCTGCTGCGCAAGCTCTGCCAGTCCTTAAATATTTCAGCAGATTATGTCATCGGTCTGTCAGACCAGAAAAATCCCCCTGAGCTGCCAGAGGACGAGCAGGCACTCCTCGAACTGTACCGTGCGCTGCCGTCGCGCGGCAAGCACTGCGCCATCTACCAACTGCGCGAATTATCCCAGCTATGCAAAATCACCGACCGCTGAATACGGCCGGTGATCTGTAAGTTTGGTTCGGGTGTCAAAACACCCGAACCTCCGGTTACACGGATTGTTTCGTGCTTCGCAGCGCAAATCCGGCGCGGGAAACGCTTTAATCAGCGTTTCCCTAATCATTGCCGAGTGACTGTGAACGGCGCACCTGCGTCGTCTTGTCATAGCACGAAAAGATCTGCGTGATCTGCGCATCCGACTGCTTCGGTGAAACCAGACTCACAACCGGTACGATCACGAGTCCTGCAAGCATTGCAAATGCACCGCAGTTGATTGGTGACTGTAAAAATACCGGGAACGCGCTGCGCGCGAACAGATTGAGCACCATGATGCCCGCACCAGAAATGAAGCTGACCCATACCGAGAGCCGCGTTGTTTTTTTCCAGTACAGACCGTATAAAAACGGTGCTAAGAATGCGCCTGCAAGCGCTCCCCATGACACGCCCATCAACTGGGCGATAAAGGTCACATTATTCGTGTACTGGATGATCGCAATGACCACGGAGATCGCGATAAATACGACGATCAGTATACGGATGCATAACAATTGCTTTTTCTCGTCCATTTCCTTGATGATATGTCCCTTGATCACATCGATCGTCAGCGTCGAGCTGGATGCGATGACGAGTGACGACAGGGTAGACATGGACGCGGAAAGCACCAGAATCACAACAAGTCCGATGAGCAGATCCGGCAATCCCGACAGCATCGTGGGAATAACTGCATCATAGCCCTCCGCCGCAATGTCGATCTGATCGGAAAACAGCCGTCCGAATCCACCTAAAAAGTAACATCCGCCGGATACCACAAGGGCGAAAAAGGTCGAAATGACCGCACCCTTCCGGATCTGGTTCTCATTTTTGATCGCATAAAATTTCTGCACCATCTGCGGAAGCCCCCATGTACCGAGTGAGGTCAGGATGACGACTCCAAGCAGGTTGAGCGGATCTGGACCGAGGAACGAATTGAATACGCCGGGTGTCGTAGATACCGACGCATCCTCAACACGCGCCAGTCCGTCCAGCGCAGTCATCAGACCGCCGTTCATTTTGAGTACCGCAGCGATCACGGCGCAGATGCCGACCAGCATCACGCAGCCCTGTATGAAATCGTTGATCGCGGTCGCCATATATCCGCCTGCGATGACGTAAATACCGGTCAGCACCGCCATGATGACGATACACAGCTTAAAATCGATGTTGAATGCCATTCCGAACAGGCGGGAAAGTCCGTTATAGAGCGATGCGGTGTAGGGAATCAGGAAAATAAATACAATGACAGACGCGCAGATCTTGAGCGCCGGGCTGTCAAATCTTTTTCCGAAAAATTCGGGCATTGTCGCGGAATCCAGATGCTGGCTCATGACACGCGTTCTGCGTCCGAGCACTACCCATGCCAGCAGGGAACCGATCACCGCATTTCCAAGACCGATCCACGATGCCGCAATGCCGTATTTCCATCCAAACTGTCCGGCATAGCCGATAAACACAACTGCCGAAAAATAAGATGTACCATATGCAAAGGCTGTCAGCCACGGACCGACGCTGCGCCCTCCGAGCACGAAGCCGTTGACATCGGTGGCGTGCTTCCGGCAATACAAGCCTATCGCAATCATTACCCCAAAAAAGATCACGAGCATAAAAACTTTTGCAATCATAACTGTTTCCTCTTTTCGTTTTTCTTAGTTTGACGCGCTAAAGCGTTGCGGTTTAACGCTTTTAACTGTTAAAGTATTTTAGCATAAAAATACGCGCCTGTCAATGCAGACGCGCAATTGTTTCCCATACCTGCTCCGGCGTATCGCACAATGTCTGTGCCCTGTGCTCCAGCAGGCATTCTTTATCACGAAATCCCCATAATACGCTGATACAAGGCAGTCCGGAATTTTTCGCCGTAGCGAGATCGACCTCGGAATCTCCGATATATATGGCTTCCTCTGCCGTGACTCCCAGTTCACGCATTGCGGCGTACACGGTATCGGGTGCCGGTTTTTTCCTGACTCCCGCCGCCTCGTTCTCACCGATCGCTACGCTGATATACTCGCTGAAATAGATTTCATTGAGCTGCTTGACGGCTGCATCGAACTTGTTCGATACGATCGCCATCTCGATGCCCGCATCCCGCAGATGCTTCATCAGCTCCAGCACGCCGTCATACGGGCGTGTGTGGTCATTGCTGTGTTTGGCATAATGTGCACGAAAGGCAGCAAATATTTCCTCAAATTCCGCGTTGTCCTCCGGCTTTTCGATTCCGAGTGCGCGCAGCATGAGAAGCTTTACACCGTTGCCGACAAACCGGCGCACCTCGTCGATCGTGCGTGTCGGATAGCCGTACTGCTGCAATGCTGCGTTGGTGCTGTCGGTCAGATCCTCTAATGTGTTCAGCAATGTGCCGTCAAGGTCAAATATGACTGCTTTGATACTCATTTGTTCCATCTCCTTTGTAATCGGTTGTATTAAAACCATTATATCGTGATTTCATCACTCAATAATATCGCCGCTCGTCAATCATGCAAGCATGTCTGTTTTGCTTTCGTTGCACGAATCATTCCGCTGAGCCTCGACAAACACTAACTCGTGTTCAGCAAAGGCTTCCACGAGTTACGAGTCTCATCTCCATCGTGCAAAGGCAGCAAAATCAGACATAACTTGCTCGCGCTGATACGTCTGTGAAATGTCCGTAACGTAAATGACTGCCGTAATCGCAGTCGGCATCCTTTTACGGAGCTACCGGCTCGTATTAGTTATGCTTGCACCTCAGCAGCTCCAGCACATACTCGTACACGCGCTGCGTAGACGAGATCGACAGCTTTTCCTCAAAGGTGTGTATCCCGATCATGTCCGGTCCGATGGAGATTCCATCCAGATCTTTGATCTTGCCGGCGAGGATACCACACTCCAAGCCCGCATGGATCGCCTCCACAGTCGGCTCCTTGCCATACAGTTTCTCATAGATGCGGATAGCATCCTTCCGCAGCACAGAATCCTGCTTATACTCCCATGCCGGATAGATTCCGGTCACATCTACCGTACCGCCGACATACGCTGCCATCTGTCTGATGCGTTCCGTGAGACAGTCACGCGCACTGATTACCGAGCTCCGCACCGCAAACTCCAGCCGCAGTTCCTTCTCATCCAGCTTCATAATACCCATATTCAGGGATGTCTCCACCAGTCCCCCGATATTGGCACTCATCGCCTGCACGCCTGCCGGCAGATTGTTGACGAGCAGCGATACTGCCCGTGCGCTCTGCTGTGTCAGCACCGGGGCTCCGCTGACCGTCTCCTCCGACAGCTCCATATGCAGATCCGGGTCAGTCACTGCATACTCATGCTGCAGCTCTGCCATCGTCTCCGCGAGCGTCGCTGACAATGCAGCCTTTGCCTCTGCCGCACATACAAGGCTTACCTCTGCCTCGCGCGGGATCGCATTCTGTTTCGCACCGCCGCCAAGTGCCGCGATGCCAAAGTCATGCCCTTTCCGCTCCAGCATAAGCAGCAGTCTTCCGATCACAAGGTTCGCATTTGCCCTGCCCTTGTCGATCTCGACACCGGAATGTCCACCCCTCAAGCCTTTTACTGCCACGTAAAGCTGTACACCGTCTGCCTGTTCGTAGGCAACCGGCAAATGGCAGACTGTGCTGTTGCCGCCTGCACAACTGACCGTCATCACGCCCTCTACCTCTGAATCGATATTGAGCAGCTTGTGTCCCTGCAGCATCGACAGGTCAATACCAGCGGCACCCTCCATGCCGACTTCCTCGGCCACGGTGATCACGACCTCCAGCCTCGGATGCGCGATTTCCGGCGAATCAAGGATCGCCAGCGCGTATGCAACTGCAATGCCGTCATCCCCACCGAGCGTTGTGCCCTGCGCGGTGACATAATCACCCTCGACCATGAGCTGCAAGCCGTCATTTTCAAAATCAATATCCATACCCGGCTCTTTTTCGCACACCATATCCATATGTCCCTGAATGATGACCGGCTCCTCATTTTCGTAGCCTTCCGTCGCGGGTGCGATCATGATGACATTATACAGATCATCCTGATAATGCTCCAGCCCATGCTCCTTTGCAAAATTCACCAGATAATCACTGATCTTTTTTTCCTTGTAGGAAGGGTGTGGAATACTACAGATATCCTCAAAATAATGGAATACCTTTTTCGGCTCTAATTGTTCCAATATGCGCATGTTTTTTCCCTCTTTCTGTCTGATAATTTCCTATCATCCCAAAAGCTGCGCAGCACCCAAAGCCGCAGCATTCAGAATTGCGGCTGCCGCCACAGCCCCGATCGCCACCGTGAGCAGCCCTTTTCTTCGGTAGGCGAGAATCAGTGCCACCGTCATTCCTGCTAACGACGGGATCAGCGCGCCCGCCGACGTAAATACTGCCGGAAATGTCATCGCCGCCAGCACGCCATATGGGATGTACTCTAAGAATGACCGGATATAGATATTTGTAATCTTTTTTTTGACTAATACAAACGGCAGGGCACGTAACAAATAGGTAACAACCGCCATGACTGCCACATATTTTATATACACCGACAGACTAAGCATGTGACACCTCCCCGCCATCCGCGCCGCTTTCATCCACAGCCAGCGGATGTCTCCATGCGCCGTAGGCTGCCGCTGCCACCGCGCACAGGGTCACAGACATACCACCCGACAGACTGATCAACGGCACATAATGGATCACACAGCTCAGACCTGCCGCCAGCAATACAACCTCCAGCACAGGACGGCTGTCACGCGCTTTTGGAATGATGATCGCCAGAAACATGCCATAGATGGCGATTCCGAAGATCTCTGCCACTTGTGCCGGAACGATCTCGCCCAGCAGCGCACCCGCCAGCGTGCCAAAGCCCCAGCCCAGATACGGCATGAGCGCCAGTCCCGCAAAATAACGTCTGCTGACCGGTTTTTTCTGCGACATTGCCACGGCAAATATCTCATCCGTGACACACATTGCCAGAATCCACCGTGCGATTCCGCGAAACCTGTCATCGACCTTCTGCGTCAGCGAGATCGACATGAGCAGATACCGCAGATTGATAAAAAACTGCGCGATCACCATCTCGATCAGCGCACCGCCCTCCATCATGAGGGACAGCCCCGCGAACTGACCTGCCGAGGTCACATTTGTCAGTGAAATCACGGTTGCCTGCCACCATGTCAGTCCCATGCCGACCCCCAGCAGCCCAAATGTAAAAGACACGGACAGATATCCGAGACAGATCGGTATGCCGTCACGGAATCCCTTGCTAAAATTTTGTTTCATTGTTTATCCCCTTATGCGCATCCCATTTCCAAGCGATTCCTCTTTTTCTGTTGTTTGTGCCTTTTTCTTATGTTAAACTACAGATAGTGGTTTTTATGCCAACTATCTGTTCAAAGGAGTATTACATATGAGTAAAGGTATCGCTTCAAAAAGTACATGGGTGCTCATCATGCTCGTATTGATCGGCGCTGTGCTCGGCAGTTTTATCGGCAATCTTGCCTCCTCCGGCTCATTGTCATGGCTCAACTACGGCAAAACTTTCGGACTGACCAGCCCGCTTGTGCTCGATCTGGCAGTATTGACACTGACCTTCGGTTTGACGATCCACTTTAGCATCGCCACGATCCTCGGTATCATTCTCGCCATCCTGATCTACCGTTTTATTTAGTATCTGAAAAATCCGCAAACCGATCCTTTTACAGTTACAGAGAGCTGCTAATCAAGCAGCTCTCTTACCATTTGTGCATCAAACGTCACACAGGTTACATGTTCTACCTCAATCCGATACAGTGCATTGGCGGCGATATGCTCTGCCGCCTGCTCCAGATCACGGATACCGCTTGTATCCGCGTAGCGTGCGACAACCGCCTCCAGCGCCTCGTCCGTCATAATACACTCATCCTCACACAGACTCATCCGCCGCAAGACCTTCGGCAGTGAAAACCGCGAAAAGATGATCTTTTTTTCCTCCGCTGTATAATCGGGAATGTCAATAACCGCAAAACGCGACATGAGCGGTGCGCTGATCTGTGATTTATCATTCGCCGTAGCGATCGGATAGACGCCAAATGTCGGGATCATGCATTCCATATAGTTATCTGTAAATCCAAGGTTATCGAGCAGCGTCAGCAGCACATCCGCCGGATTGCCGTTGCCTTTTCCGGCTGCTGCCTTGTCCAACTCATTGATGATAAATACCAGATTGGACTCGCCCGCCATCGAAAACGCATCCATGATGATTCCCGGTTTTGCATTTGCATAAATACGTGAACTACCGGTGAGCTGCTCCGGGTCATTGATCGAGCTCATGTCGAGTGTCGTCCACGGCAGCTTTAAAATACGCGCTACCGCATAGGCGATCTGGGATTTTCCGGTTCCCGCAGGTCCTACGAGCAGCAATCCGTATGCCGGAAGCGTATGCGTCCGGTTGATCTGGATGATCGTCTCGATAATGCGCTGCTTGACGCGCTCCATGCCATATAATTCTTCATCGAGAATGCGCCGTGCCTCCGCCGGATCGATCGCCTCGAAATAATCACTTTTCCACTGTACATTCATCATGATCGATAATGCCCGCTGCGCGTGCCTGCGCTCCTCCGGCGATACCTCATGGGAACGGGCAACCGCCAGATTCCTACGCGCCCACAGGCGGATATTATCCGGCAATGTCCTTCCCGCACAGTTCATAAAATCAGTGATACTCTGGATACTCGTGAGCTTCATGCTGTCGCCCACTTCCTCTTTATCGTCCTCGTCCCCGGTCTCCTCCGCGGGCGCGTCACTCGCGAGCAGACGGTCGATCATAAACTGTAAAAATCCATCCTCCGCCGACAGCTTGGTACCACCGCCGAATGCGATCTCGCGGATCTTGTATACTGCATAGCCCTCCGGTCTGTTCTCCCCGGAAAGACGCACATTGATATGATTTTCTCCCAGCCATTTTAACAAACCGGTAAACCGTGCATCGATTCTGAGGATATCCGCACTGAATGCCCCGTCTTCCTCCTGAAATTCAAATGAAGTGCGTTTGGCAGGGTTTGTAAACACTCCGCAGGAATGATGCTTCCATGCGCGTGCGGCGTTATCTAACAGCATGATCGGCTGCTCCGCGGTCGGATGCGCCTCATTCGAGCGGATCGTTTCATAGGTACATTCTGCCTGCTTTTTATCCGCCGGCGCATTTGTAAAATCAAATACTGGCATATGCTCTCTCCTTTGTGTTCTTCTTCCATTAGGCGTTTGCGAAACTATTTTACAATGTGTTGGCAGGCGGCAAGCACAGCAGCCATACGTTATGTTTTTGGTCATGCGCGACCATGTATCAAAGTGCTCGCTCTTCGCCGGGCAATTGGAGCAGTCTGATCGGGATGCTGCCGTGATTGCCGCTCGCCAACACATTGTAAAATATCGCAGTGCATCTCGAAAAATCTTCGATTTTCCTCGATGTCCGGGCATTCGCCCTATCACTCTCGATATATGCAGTTCTTAACATGCAAGCATGATCGAACTGCATATTCTCGACTGACACTGCTCATTGCTTGCGCCCATTATATCACACCGTTTACATCAAATGCACAGAAAATCTGAAAAAAGCACATTTTCTATATTTTCCACTATGTATCTCATTCCATCGTCAGGCGCATGGACATATTGACCAGAAAATCGACGTTGCTCGGTCGACCCATTGCGTGATCGAACGGATACGAATAATAATGATGCATCTTTCCGGCCGGAACACCCGCAAAAGCAGCCTTGATCGCACTCCGGATCGCCCGCTCCACGCTTTGTTCAGTCACTTGGTAACGCTCTGCAACCAACGGATAGATCTCCTTCGTGACCTGCACCTGCCGATCCAGCTCCCAATGGATGAGCAGCTCGATCGTCTCCACAATGTAAGCAAAGCCGACATATTTCCGCTGAAAGCCCATGCGCATCAATTCCCGCTCGATATCGCATCTGTCCACTGTGTCTGCCTGTTTTCCGGCTGCTTTTCCACACACATAGCCCTGCGTCATCTGTTCAAACGCGCGGTGATACGGATAAAGCCTGACCGCAAGCTCCAGAAGATGCCCGGGCAAATCATCGCCTGCCTCTTTGCGGCAGATATAATCCACGCCATGTTCACGCATAAATCCCGCCATCGCCGGCGAATCGGAGCCCGTCACCCCGATGATCAGCGGGCGTGGCAGCTCCCGTTGTGACAGCCGTTCCAGCAGGGATCCTCCATCACCTTCTGCCAGCTCCATCTCCAGAAACAGAATATCCACCGGATGCATCTGCATATATTCCATCGCACGGTGCTCGCTGCCCGTACAATAGACCGGAACCATTTCCGGCAGCCGCCCCACAGCCTCCGCCAATACATGGCAAAATGTTTCATCTCCTGCAACAATAACTACCTCTATCCGCTTCATCCATTATCCCTCGCTGATCTGCTTCTCCCAATAGTTACTTCTATTTCATATTATAATCTGTCAAAATATCATTTATCAAGCAGACTGCGCGCCATCCGAGCGGCTCTGCATGCGCGTAAAGCCAGCATATATCGGCTTTTTTGCAGTTGTCAATTATTACCATCATTTATGTTGGTTTAACCGTACACCAAATTGATACTATTTTTATTAACATTTGTATGCTGTGCTTTTACAACATACATTCACCAGTACGCGAAACGCATTCTTTTTGGAGGTACAACAAATGATTGATACACTAGGAGCCAGAATTACCCGCCTACGTGAAGATATGGGCTTGTCCCAATCGGCGCTTGCCAAACGGCTGCATGTCAGCCGTTCCACTGTCCAGTCATGGGAGAGCGGACATACCCGCCCCTGCACGGAAAAGCTGATTTCACTCTCGAGGCAGCTCCACACAACTACAGACTACCTTTTGGATTGTGAAAATGAATATACGATCTGTCTGGATACATACAACAGCCACGAGCAGGAGATGATTTTGCGTCTCTTGCAGTATTTTGATGAAAATCCGGGTCCGGGTCACAAGCCGGTTGATCCTGCAAAATAGCAGCCGTCCAGCCTTTGAAAAACATTTTTCTATGTATCCGCCTCCCGGCAGCACATACTTCTATGTACTCCGGGAGCTTTTGTCTATGATTGATTTCCCTGCATCTGTTTATCAAATTCCGGGTTGAAGAAATAGTAGTTTTTGCAGCTAAGGCGATCCTTTGTCATCTCCAGAGCTTCACCGAAACGCTGGAAATGCACGATCTCCCGCGCTCGCAGAAACTTTAACGGCTCTCTGACATCGGGATCATCGATGATACGCAGCAGGTTATCATAGACCGTGCGCGCCTTCTGCTCGGCAGCCAGATCCTCATACAGATCCGTGAGCGCATCACCCTTCGACTGATATTCGATCGCATTCTGCGGCAGTCCGCCTGCTGCCTGCGGCCACAAGCCGGTCGTATGGTCGATATAATATGCATCAAAGCCGGATGCCTTGACCTGCTCCGGTGTCAGGTTTCTCGTGAGCTGATAGACCATCGCGCAGATCAGTTCCATGTGGTTTAATTCCTCCGTCCCGATATCTGTCAGCAGCCCACCGACCCGTTTGACAGGCATCGTATAACGCTGCGCCAGATAGCGCATGGAGGCAGAGAGCTCACCGTCCGGACCGCCGTACTGACTGATGATCTGCTGTGCGGTTTTCGGGTTACACTTGCTGATCTTTACCGGAAATTGTAAGCGTTTCTCATAGTTCCACATTTACACGTACCTCCTTCCCACGATGCCGGGCAATCGCCCCACGCAAATTCCCCGGTGCTGTCTGCCGCCCGTCCCAGCATGGTGTCGATCGTCAGCGGATAATACAATCTGCCATATTCCTCCAGAAGCTGCACCCGGCGCTCCTGCAATTTGCCAAACAGCTCCATTCCCTGCATACAATCCGGATGTGTGTCCAGATATAACGTCAGGTCATTGACCGCAAAGCTGATCTGATCGATCTCCATCATCAAGGCTTCCTGCTTGGTGCTGCAGTTTTTTGGCGGGCAGGGAATATTGACCGTTGACCAGAATTCCAGATTCAGATCTGGGAAAACTGTTCCATTGCATAGCGCGGTGTACCAGTCGTACAAATCGCCCCATTGCTGCATCGGCACTTCTGCCATCGCGTACTTCTGGCACTGGCAGCCGCAGCGATCCTGTTTGTGCATAAGGAATCCTCCTTTATATTGATATTTGATATATGATTAGTTTATACTGGACGCATGAGAATGTGCAGGAGGACGACCTATGAACTATGACTTAGCACCGATGGAAGGAATCACTACCTATATTTATAGAACCACCTATGCAAAATATTACGGCGGCATCGACCGGTACTACACACCCTTTCTCGCCAGTATGCATCTGTCTAACCGCGAGAAAAATGAAGTGCTGCCGGAGCACAATGCCGGTATCACCGTGATCCCGCAGATTCTGTCCAACCGGGCAGACGAGTTTTTAGCGATTGCGCAGGCACTGCATTCCTACGGCTATGACACGGTGAACCTGAATCTCGGCTGTCCATCCGGTACAGTCGTTTCCAAACACCGCGGTGCCGGGTTTCTGGCTGATTTAGACGAGCTGGACCGGTTTCTGGATCAGATCTTTTCCGCCTGTCCCTTAAATATATCGATCAAAACGCGCATCGGCATCAGCGATGAGGCAGAGTGGGAAGATATTTTACACATCTATGAAAAATATCCGGTCGATGAACTGATCATCCACACAAGGCTGCAAAAGGATTTTTACAAGCTGCCAGCAAGAGTGCACACGTATCCCGCAGCCAAACGGCTTGGCATCCCCCTCTGCTACAACGGGGATATCAGCTCCCCGGCGGCATTGCAGAAGGTGCTGTCCGTCGATCCGTCCATTGACCGGATCATGATCGGGCGCGGTATCATCGCCAACCCGGAGCTGATCGAGGCGCTGCACGGTGCGCCGTCCTGCGATAGAGACCGGCTGCAAAGCTTTCTGTCCGACATCTGTGACCGCTATATCACGGAGATGGGCGGCGGCGACCGGAATACACTCTACAAGCTCAAGGAGCTCTGGGTCTATATGGGCGCTCTCTTTCCCGATGCAGACAAATATATCAAACGTATCAAAAAAGCAAACTGCCTGACGGAATATCATGCGGCGGTAAACGCACTGATGCGCGAAAAACCTTTACAAACCGACATTTTTAGCGTATACTAAGGAAGTTATGTCCACCACTAACATACATATGTTTTACATACGCGGACGCCAGATTTTATTTGTCCGTCGGTGGAATACATCGAAACAGAAACATAGAAAGTAGGATAATATCATGAGAGAAATGACAGAGATCCGCTGGCACGGCAGGGGCGGACAGGGCGCCAAGACAGCGGCATTGCTGCTGGCTGACGTTGCATTCAACATCGGTATGCACGTACAGGGCTTTCCTGAATACGGTCCCGAGCGTATGGGAGCTCCCATCACTGCCTACGACCGGATCAGCACAAGTGAGATCCGCGTACACTCCAACATCTATGATCCCGATTTTGTGGCAGTCGTTGACGACACACTGCTCCACTCTGTAGATGTCACCAAGGGTCTGAAGGAAAACGGCGCGATCCTCATCAATACACAGCGCAAAAAAGAGCAGCTACTGCCTTTATTAAACGGATACAAGGGAAAGGTCTATGTGATCGACGCACATCACGTATGTATGCAGACACTTGGCAAATATTTCCCGAACACACCGATGCTGGCAGCTATGGTCAAGATATCCGGTGTCATGGAAAAGGAGCTTTTCCTCAAAGAAATGGAAGGCTCGCTGCAGCACAAATTTGCAAGAAAACCGGAGGTTCTGGCAGGCAACCTTGCCGCACTCCGCATGGCATTTGAGGAGGTGCACGAATGAGTCATTTAAAGCAATATGAACGCGCCGAATTTATCAATGAGCAGACTCCGTGGCATCAGCTCACGGACGGTTTGCAGATCTATGAGCCTGCGACCTCCAGACAGTTTTTCACCGGTGAGTGGCGCACGAGTACACCGGTATGGGACAACTCAAAATGTAAACAATGCCTATTATGCGTCCCCTACTGCCCGGACAGCTCGATTCCTGTCGAGGACGAAAAACGTCAGGACTTTGACCTAAATCATTGCAAGGGCTGCGGCATCTGCGCAAAAGCCTGTCCTTTTCAGGCAATTTCTATGAAGGAGGGCAAATAATATGTTAAAAACACGTATGTCCGGAAACGAAGCCGTGGCACATGCGATCAAGCAGATCAATCCCGATGTCATGCCCGCATTTCCGATCACTCCTTCTACGGAGATCCCGCAGTTTGTCGCCGGTATGATCGCCAACGGGGAGATCGATACCGAATTTATCCCCGTCGAGAGCGAGCACAGCTCCATGAGTGCCGCGATCGGGTCGTCCGCTGCGGGAGCACGTACACTGACTGCTACATCCTCCTGTGGACTCGCATTCATGTGGGAGGTATTATATGTCGCAGCCTCCAACCGACTGCCGATCGTGATGGCTGTTGTCAACCGCGGTCTTACCGGACCTTTGAATATCAATGCCGAGCACTCCGACAGTATGGGAGCCCGCGATTCTGGCTGGCTGCAGATCTATGCTGAGAACAATCAGGAAGTCTACGATAACTTTTTACAGGCTTACCGCATCGCAGAGCATCCCGATGTCAAGCTGCCGGTCATGATCTGTCAGGACGGCTTTATCACAAGCCATGCCGTTGAAAATATTACGCTGTGGGATGATGCAGCGATGAAAAAATTTGTCGGCACCTACGAACCGGAGCACTACCTGCTGAATGCCGATGAACCGATGGCTGTCGGTCCCTATGCCGCCTCCAACTACTGTATGGAAGCAAAAAAGGCACAGACCGAGGCGATGAAACGTGCAAAAAAAGTCATTTTAGATGTCGCAAAGGAATTCAAGGCGCTGACCGGTCAATCCTACGGCTTCTTTGAGGGCTACCGTCTGGACGATGCGGAATACGCAGTCGTTGCGATCGGCTCTGTCTGCGGTACAGCCAAGGATGCCGTCGATGCCATGCGTGCGCGTGGTCTGCGCGCCGGACTGTTAAAGATCCGTGTATTCCGCCCGTTCCCCGCAGAGGAGATCGCAAATGCATTGAAAGGCTGCCGCGCGATCGCGATCATGGATCGTTCCGAGGGCTACAACGCTGTCGGCGGGCCGCTCGGCGCAGAAGTGACCGCGGCACTGTACCGTGCAAAGGCACAGGCAGAGGTTATCAACATCATGTACGGTCTGTCTGGTCGTGATGTGCGCGTCGAAGATATCGAGCAGTTATTTGACAATCTGGTAAAACTCGGCGACGGCGAACAGGTCTACGATGAGACCTGCCCGTATCTGGGTCTGAGAGAGTAGGTGAATCATGGAACAGAAAGCATTTCATTATAAAGAGATACAGGGGCGGCAGGAACGTCTCGCACCCGGACACCGCATGTGTGCCGGCTGCGGCGGAACGATCGCTGTGCGCAACGTCTTAAAGGCACTGCACCCCGGAGATAAGGCTGTGATCGGCAATGCTACCGGATGTCTGGAGGTATCCTCCTACATGTATCCGTATACCGCATATGAGGACAGCTACATCCACAACGCATTCGCAAACGCAGGTGCCACACTTTCCGGTGTGGAAACTGCCTATCACGCGCTGAAAAAGCGTGGAAAGATCAAAGAGGACTATAAATTCATCACCTTCGGAGGCGACGGCGGTACCTACGACATCGGTCTGCAGTCACTCTCCGGTGCGATGGAGCGCGGACACGATCTCGTCTATGTCTGCTACGATAACGGCGCTTACATGAATACCGGTATCCAGCGCAGCTCTGCGACTCCGCGCTTTGCAGATACCACAACGACACCGAGCGGCTCCCATTCCGACGGTAAGCCGCAGGGACGCAAGGATCTGGCAGCGATCATCGCCGCACACAATATTCCGTATGTTGCACAGACGACATTCATTGGAAACATGAAGGATCTTTATACAAAGTCCGAAAAGGCGATCTACACGCCGGGCGCAGCATTTTTAAATATCATGGCTCCCTGTCCGCGTGGCTGGAAGTACGACGCACCCGATATTATCGAGATCTGCAAGCTGGGCGTGGAAACCTGCTACTGGCCGCTCTTTGAGGTCGTAGACGGAAAATGGATTCTGAACTACGAGCCGAAAAAGAAGCTCCCGCTCGAGGATTTCCTGAAAAAGCAGGGGCGTTTCAAGCACCTGTTCAAGCCCGGAAATGAACACCTGATCGAAGCATTCCAGGCTGAGACAGACCGCCGCTGGGAAGATCTTCTGACCCGCTGCAACGCATAACCTAAGAGGTCTGCTTCATAGGCAGACCTCTTTTATGAATTATATTTTTTAGAAAGAAGGTAATCACATGAAAACAATTGCAACAACCAAAGCACCCGCTGCCATCGGACCTTATTCACAGGGAAAGATCGTCGGCAATCTCGTCTTTTTCTCCGGTCAGATCGCACTCGATCCTGCCACCGGCGAAGTGAACGGCTCCACGATCGAGGAACAGACGAAATGCATCGGTGAGAACATCGGCGCTCTGCTCGCTGAAGCCGGATGCACCTATGACTCTGTCGTAAAGACAACCTGTTTCCTCGCTGAAATGTCTGATTTTGCGGCATTTAACGAAGTATACGGCTCTTATTTCACAAGCAAGCCCGCACGCTCCTGCGTCGCAGTCAAGGCACTTCCGAAAAACGTTCTGGCTGAGATCGAGGTCATCGCTGAGTTAGCATAGTTTCGTTACGTTTTCATTTAAAAAAGCTCCGTGCCGAAGCACAGAGCTTTTTTATTTTATGAAATTAGAAACTCACAATCTAATTCAAGAATTAGTCATACAGGTTGGGAGCGATAGACTCGTCATCCATGTTGTCTGCATTGTACCAATATCCCTCTGTAGGAACATCAGATACTTCCTCGCCCTGAGCGATAGCATACAGGGTGTCGATTGTGGTGATACCCATTGCTAAAGGAGACTGGGTAACTGCACCGTACATTGTACCGTCCTTGATAGCGCCCTTGATAACTGAACCAGCATCAAAGCCTGCTGCCAAGATAGAAGTCTCAGGATCTGTTCCTAAAACGTTCAGGTTTTCGTTTGCAGTCAAGACACCCTCAGCAGCAACCTGGTTAGAACCATACATACCGATTGTATCCTTCTTGTTCATGATAGCGGAAGCTTCAGTAGCACATAACTCTACAGTTGTCTGTGCAGGAACTGCAACTTCGATGATGATATCAGCATCTGCTTCTGCAACGGTCTCAGCCTTTGCATCGTTTACATACTTGTCATTTCCGATAACTGCTACAGTCTTGCCATCTGCCTGTGCTAACTCAGCGAACTTATCGATGAATCCAAGACCACGGTTGATAATTGACTCAGAAGTAGCCTCCTGGTTAACCTCACCGACACGAACCGGAGAAGTAGCAGCAGCGATCTTATCCTTTAAGCCTGCATACAGGTTCTCAGCTGCGGTTTCACCAGCGCCATAGTTGTCTGTTGCAACCGTTGAGTATACAGATCCTTCAGGAGCATCCGGGATACCAGCGTCGAAACATACTACAGGAATCCCCTTGTCCATAGCTGTCTGTAAAGAATCTAAGCATGCAGACTGGTCACAAGCTGCAAGACCGATACCATCAACTCCCTCAACGTTGATTGCGTTATTCAACATGTTAACCTGATCAGCGATATCTGACTCAGCGTTCGGTCCTGTACAGTTGTAGCTAACACCGAGCTTCTCAGCTTCCTGCTCAATACCTTTAACTGCTGCCTGCCAGTATGATGACTGATAAGACTTAACGATGATCTCGAAGTGATAATCTCCACCAGCTGCATCAGCTGTATCTGTTGCGGTGTCTTCTGAAGCAGCATCATCCGTCGCTGCGTCGTCTGTTGCTGCATCTTCTGTTGTAGTATCTGTCGTAGCATCTGTTGTAGTATCAGAGCTAGAACCGCATCCAACAACCATTGATGCTGCCATTGTTGCACACAATAAGCTTGCTAAAACTTTCTTTTTCATTTTTTTGTCCTCCTTTTTTTACCATTTGTGGTATGTATATAAAACCCCTCCGGTCTTATATCAAATGAAAAATTTAAAAATATGAAATTGTCGTTTCGAGAGAGATTAGTGTGCCTCTGCTCTCTTCTTTTTAATAATATCTACCATAACCGCACCGATCAACACAAGTCCGGTAATGATCTGCTGCCAGTTTGCCTGCAGTCCGATGTAAGGAAGTCCAGTCTTCAACAGACAGATAACGAATACACCGATCAGAGAACCTTCTACGGAACCAGCACCACCGCTGGCTGATACACCACCAATGATCGCACCGCCGATTGCTTCCAACTCGAAACCTGCTCCGGTACCGGGCTGTACAGTCGCGAATACTGCGGAGTATGCGATAGCCGCAAGTGCTGCGAAGAATCCTGAGATCACATATGCCATGATATGATAGAATTTTACATTTACACCAGATAATCTGGTTGCTTCCTTATTACTTCCAATCGCGATCGTGTAACGTCCCATCTTTGTGTGGTTCAACACGAATGCCATAATTGCCACGATGACTAACATCCACAGGAAACCGATCGGAACTTTTGTCCCGTTAGCTGTTGTGATCTTAAAGATATTTCTGAACCATCCGCCATCAGCGCCTGCTGCCGGCCATGAAATACCGAAGCCCTTTGAGAAGATCGAACCAAGACCACGAGTAATCATACAGGTACAAAGTGTGGTCAAAAACGGCGGCAAATCCATAACGGCTACGAGCACACCATTCAGTAATCCAATCAGGATACCGAGTAAAATCGTTACGATCAATCCGACTGCTACGGGCATCCCCTTCTGGGTGATCAGATATCCACCAGCAAGTGAATAACAGATCAGTCCGGTACCGATGGAAAGATCAACACCTCCGGTGATCAACGGGAATGTAACACCGATTGACATCAATACAATATAGTAGGAATAATCCAGAATACTCATAATCGTTGAGTACTGTCTGAAGTTCTCACTAATAATACTAAAAAATGCAAATAATACGATTACTACCAGGAGTACGATGAACTTCTGACTCGTAAAAATAGATGATTTCTTCTTCATTGTCCTCTCTCCTCCTTAACCAATCTCTCGTGTTGCCATATTCATGATAACTTCCTGTGTTGCCTCTTCGATCCTGACCTCACCGGTCTTTCTGCCCTCACACATTACCACAATACGATCACTCATTCGTAAAATCTCAGTCATTTCTGAGGAGATCATGATGATGGACTTTCCTTCGCTTGCCAGCTTGTTCATCAACTTGTAAATCTCGTTTTTCGCTCCGACATCGATACCACGCGTCGGCTCATCAAAGATCAGGATATCACAGTCATTGATCAGCCATTTAGCGATAACAACCTTCTGCTGGTTACCACCTGACAGGTTTACTACCAACTGATCGACACTCGGAGTCTTTGTTGCCAATGATTCTACATAATCCTGAGCAACCTTTTTCTCTTTCTTCTTATTGATAAAAATTCCTGACATGAAGTTCTGTAAGCATGCCATTGAAGAATTCTCAGCAACTGTCTTCTGTACGACGATTCCGTAACGCTTACGATCCTCAGACAGATATCCGATACCGCACCGAACCGCATCCTGAGGTGAGTTGATCGTTACTTTTTCGCCTTTGATATAGATATCTCCGCTCTCTTTCGGATCTGCACCGAAGATCGCACGTGCAGTCTCCGTACGTCCTGCTCCCATCAATCCGGAGAAGCCTAGGATCTCGCCCTTGTGAAGCTCGAAGCTGACATCCTGCACCATCTTTCCTGCGTTCAGATGGTCTACCTTCAATACAACCGGTGCATTAGGCGCAACCATACTCTCTGTTTTGGGATCCTCATAAATGACACGACCAACCATCATGTTGATAATGTCATCCTTTGTACAATCATTTGTGATCAATGTACCTACATATGTACCATCACGCATGACGGTCACGCGGTCTGTGATGACCTTGATCTCATCCATACGGTGTGAGATATATACAATACCCAGATTCTGTTTGCGTAGATCACGGATGATCTTGAACAGCTCCTCGATCTCTGCTTCTGTCAAGGCTGCTGACGGCTCGTCGAAGATAATGACCTTCGCCTCATGCGAAATAGCTTTTGCGATCTCACACATCTGCTGCTTGCCGACAGTCAAATCTGCCATTGTTTCTGTAGGATCAATATCAATATGAAGCTTCTCGAATAACTTCTTTGCTTCCTCGTTCATCTTTTTATCATCGATCTTGACGCCCTTCTTGAACTCGCGTCCGATGAAGATGTTTTGCGCTACAGTCAGATGACCAAGCATGTTCAACTCCTGATGCACGATGACAACGCCTGCATCCTGAGCCTCTCTTGTATTATGGAATTCTACTTCCTTGCCTTCAAATGTAATACTGCCGGAATCCTTTGTATAGATACCTGTCAGCACTTTCATCAAAGTAGATTTACCAGCTCCGTTCTCTCCCATTAATGCATGTACTTCGCCACGCTTCACTTCGAAATTCACATGATCAAGTGCATGAACACCGGGGAAAGACTTATCAATATCTTTCATCGTTAAGATTACTTCACCCATTGTCTTACCTTTACCTTTCTGTATGTATCTGCCTTATGAATAATTTTTTCAATTAATTCTTTCTGCGTCTTGCCACAACGTCTGCATATACCGCCACAATAACGATCAGACCTGTGATGATCAACTGATAATTCTTATTGATACCAAGCGCCAGAATACCTTCCTGTAAAAGTGAGATAATGAATACGCCGATAACTGTTCCGCCGATGGACGCCAGACCACCTGCCATTGAAGTTCCACCCATTACACAGCCTGCGATCGCTTCGTTGTTGTACTGATCGCCGTAACCGGGCTGTACTGTGGTGTATGCTCCTACGAAGAAGATCGCTGCGATACCTACTAAAATTCCACAGATGATATATGAGAGCATCTCCCATTTCTTTACATCTACACCTGAAAGACGAACCGCCTCTTTATTGCTTCCAAGGCTTAAGATATAACGTCCTGCCTTTGTGTTATTCAGGATCATTGAACAGATCACTGCTGCCACGAGGAAAATTACGAGACCTACCGGAAAGTTTCCTACCTTTACCAGCTTTCTGAACCATCCGCTAGCCTCTGCTGCCTGCGGCCAGCTCACTGACTGTGTCTTGGTAAATACGGATGCAAGACCCTTTGCGATATTCATACTCGCCATAGATACGATGAACGGCGGCACCGTCCAGTATGCTACCAGGTATCCGTTAAAGCATCCGAACAGGAATCCTACCAGTATACTGATCAGCAGACATACTGCTGTAGGCATTCCGTAGCCTGTCAGACAGTAACCTGATACCAGTGCTGCACAGAACATTACCGGTCCGATGGAGAAATCGATGCCTCCGGTCGCGATAACGAACGTAACGCCCAGTGCTAAGAATCCCAAGAAGTATGCATAGTTCAATGCACTCAGGACACGGGGCAGCCCCGCGAACCCTTTCGATGTCAGGCTAAAGAGTATGTACATAAGGATCAGTACACCACATAGCACGATTCTGTTGAATCCGATTTTTTTGACGATTGGATTTTGTTTGATCTTTTCCAATTTTCTTCCTCCCAACTAAAGTTTTTTGTGTTGGCGTAATTCAGGGTGAAACGCTTCACCCTTTGAGTAACCTTATTATCCACCCAAAACGCTTCATTGTCAATTCTTATGAATGGGACGTTTCAGAAAAAAGATGGTACAATAGTCACCCTGCCGTTCAATCCGTCATTTCCTCTACAACGGCTTGATAGAGTTTCCCGCACGCATGGTTGTCCCCATGCTGAACTCGATCGGCGGTCGTTCTTCCGGCTGTGCAATCTGCTCGAGCATCAGTGCTACTGTCTGTTCGCAGATCTCCTTCATCGGCTGCACGACCATGCACAATCGTGGCTTTACCACATGGGACAGAATCAGGTCATCAAAGCCCATCATGGAAATATCTTCCGGGCAATCATAGGGCGATTCGTTCACAGCCATGACCGCTCCGAGTGATGTCTCGTAGTTCGTCATAAACACTGCAGTGGGACGATCCTCCAGCTCCAGCAGCTTCTGCATGCTCTCATGTCCAAACTCAATCGTATGCACCCCTATCCTGCGGTATTCCTGTGGTACCTCCAGACCCGCCTGCTCCATCGCCTCAAGGAAGCCCCTATAGCGCTCCCAGCCCGTATATTCTACGCGGGAGGCAATGATCGCTATCTTTTTGTGCCCATAGGAGAGCAGGTGGTTAGTCGCCCGGTATCCTGCCATCCGGTTGTCGATCCTGACGCAGTCAAAATCAGACACCTCGAAGGATCGATCCATCAGTACCACCGGCACCTTTTTCTCCTTTGCGGGAAGTAGGAAATCCTCCTTCCTTGACACCGGGATAATGATGATCCCGTCTACCTTCTTATTCAGAAGAAACCGTACATTAGCCGCCTCGATCTTCTCATCCATACGGGAATCGCAGACGAGCAGCGCGTAGCCCTCCTTGCGCAGAAAATCACCGATGTGCCGGATCAATACACTGGAAAACATACTCTCAATATCATATACAATCATTCCGACTGTATTCGTCTTATTCGTCACCAGCCCCCTCGCGATCTCGTTCACCTCATAGTGCAGATCTTTGATAGCCGCTTCGATCTTTTCCCGATTCTCCGGTAGCACATTTTTCCCATTGAGGTATTTTGAAATCGTTGCCAGTGACAGACCTGTCTGATTTCTGATATCCCGTATTGTAGCCGCCATATGCTGTCCTTTCTGTTTCATGTGTTGAACATTTCCGCGAAACGGTACGCTCTTGTTCGTTTTTAATTATAACATTGGAAAATGGTTTGAAAAGTGATATAATAGTAAAAGTTATTGTAAAATATTCACTCATTCGACAAGGAGTATCCATGAAATACATTGACTATAAAGAACAGCGCAAGCACGGTACTTTCAATTTCCCGATCGCATTTTACCACGAGCAGCCGCGCAGCCCGCGCTACCACATGACCTATCACTGGCACACCGAATATGAGATTATCCGGATCATCTCCGGCAGCTTTCATCTGACGATCAGCAACGAGACAAAGGTGTACCACGCAGGCGATGTCATATTTATCACAGACGGCGTGCTCCACGGCGGTACACCGATCGACTGTGTCTACGAATGCATCGTGTTTGATCTGCAGATCCTCATGCGCAACAACCACGCCTGCGCAAAGATCATTCAGGATATTACAGATCACAAAATCCTGATCCATACACTGCTCTCCGCACATGACGATACGGTTTGCGAGCTTGTTCACCAGCTCAGCCGTGCGCTCTCATCCCACTCGACCGGATATGAGTTCAAGGTGCAAGGCTATCTCTATGAGCTGATCGGTATTATCCTGGAGAAGCACTTATACGAGCAGAACAAGGATGACGCAGTGGCAAACGAACGGCTGAATTCGATCAAGAATGTACTTGCCTATATCTCCGAGAATTATTATAATAGCATCAAGCTCGAGCATCTCGCCAAGATCGCCGGCATGAATGAAAAATATTTCTGCCGCTATTTCCGGAGCATGACCGAACGCACGCCGATCGATTATCTGAATTATTACCGGATCGAATGCGCCTGTGAGATGCTCTCCACGAAGGACATCTCGATCAAGGAGGTCGCGCTTTCCTGCGGCTTCAACGATGAGAGCTACTTTATCAAGACGTTCCATAAATACAAGGGTGTCACGCCCAAGCAGTTTACGACGTCCGAATTTTAACAACAGTTCAGCCATCACCTGCAAAATGCGCGAATCATGCTTGCATGAATGAGCACATTTAGCAGATGATGAGGTGAGCACCAGATTATGAACAAAGTTAGCTGCGCAGCAGCGGTAAAACGCCGTTAGGCGTCTCCTCGAATGGCGCGGGCTGAACTGTTACGAATTTTAAGGAGGATCTAGCACTATGAACCTGAAAAAAAGAATTTTGTCGCTGTGTCTGGCGGCAGTACTGACCGCCGGTCTGTTCGCCGGCTGTGGCAGCAAGGGCAGCGACAGCGAGCCTGACTGCCCGTTTTCCGAGCTGAAATGGTCGAGCAGTGTCAAGGACATGGAAAAAATCGAGGGCACAGACCATGAGACCTACGATTCGATCTACGGCGGCACAACATATACTTATACGAAAGAATTCAAGGGAACTTCCGGCACGGTAAAATACATGTTTGATGATAACGAGCGCCTTGCCGGTATCGCTTGGGCATACGGCTCTGAGGATGCCGACGAGCTATACGACCTGTATGACGATATTCACAAGGATCTGGTTGCCACCTACGGCGACAGCGGCTACAACACAGACAAGGAAACCAACTATGGCGATGTCTGGTATCGGAGCGAGGGCAATATCATCATCAGTACGATGGTGACAAACAGCCAGAAAGCTTTGCAGTTTGCCTATCTCAGCCCCGAACGGTCCACCGCTGCTGCCGACAAATACAGCAGTGACAAACCGGATCTGATTCAATAAAATGTCCTTTTTCCAAGCAAAAGCAGGTGCGACTACGGTCACACCTGCTTTTGTATATCCATATGCTATTCAAAAATCTGTTTGATGCTGTTATAGTGCAGGAAAATGCCCTGCTGTGCAAGCGCGCGGATCTCATCCACGCCCGCCAGCATCCAGCCGTCCGTTTCCTCCGCCTGCAAATGCAGATCCTGTTCGGTAAACGTCCCTGTAAAACGGTACACATCGACAAAATAATTGTCCTTTTCCTCGGGATTGTCCCTGCGGTATGTGAACGCATAACCACCATCCCAGCCGGATACGTTAAGCCCTGTCTCCTCACGCACCTCCCGGAGTACCGCCTGCTGCGAAGTCTCGCCCGCCATGACACCGCCACCGGATACCTCCCACCAGCCTGCAGCCCATGACTTTGTCTGCACGCGTTTCGTGATCAGGTAGCGCCCGTCCGTATGCCGGATGACTCCAAGCACCGTCAGATGATAGTCGCCCGGCTGCATATTCCAGTCATTGCGCTTCATCGTCCTGCCGGTGAGCTGTTTGTTCGCATCATAAATATCCCATATCTCATTTTTCATTTGTCCCAAGCTCTCCTATCCCAGTTTTCCACATAACCACCCATGATGCGGGCAGTTTTCCTCAATAGGTCTATCTTAGCACAGCTTTTAGGTGCATACAAGTGTTTCGACCCTGTGGAAGCAGTCCGGTCATACGGCTTGGGATAGTATCCGCTCTATTGGTTTGCCTCTAACAGCCGCATCCATACATCCTCCGGCTGTGCCTGCGAAAACGACAGGCTGTACGAAAACGCTCCGTCCGTCCACACCGCCAGCACATAACCGTCAGCAGAGCCTCTCAATTCCACCTGCTGCCCGCCTGCCGATATGGTATCGATCTTTTCATACTCGTTATAATCGCCGGAATTTTCCTCCGTTCCCGGTGATTTCCGGTAGCAGACGGATGTATCGCCGGTCTCATACTCGATCTGTGCGAGGTCTGTGCCGATGGATGCATAGACAACCGTCTGCGGCTCAAACGGCAATCCCTCGAGATCACAGACCTCGTAGCCCATCTGTGCCGACAACGCCTGTGCGCTGTCATACTCCTGATACTCCCATGTCACCTGCATATCCTGCTCCGGTATCTGATCCTGCCCGCCGTTTTTGGTCAGCACAGACGGCATCACAGCACATGCGGCAATCAGGACAACCAGTCCTGCCGCCATTCCGGCATATTTTCTCCAGCCTGCAAATATTGTCACCTTTTTTTGCTCCCTTGCAGTCTGATCCGGTGACAGATCTGCCTGCTGTACATGCTCCAGTATCCGCGCACGCATTTCGGGAGTGAGTTCAAGCCGTTCCATAATTTCACGATAAGACCCGCCTGCAGGGCCTGCTGCCGGCTGCTTCTTCGGATGTGTTTCTGTACGCTCACTACGCAAAATCATACACCTCCTTCAGCATATCCTTCAACTGTGCACGCGCACGCCGCAGATCGGAACGCACAGTGGCTTCCTTTCTGCCTAAAATATGCGCGATCTCTGCCGTCGCATATCCTTCCTCATAATATAGATGAACCGACTCACGGTA
Organism: Oscillospiraceae bacterium; assembly: GCA_963640395.1. Taxonomy (GTDB): domain Bacteria; phylum Bacillota; class Clostridia; order Lachnospirales; family Lachnospiraceae; genus W0P33-017. Next base: position 10,523 of record CAVHZH010000013.1, on the reverse strand, counting down.
CTTCTGCGGCAGCTTTTTCACCGCATCCCACACAAAGGACAGATCTTCCCGTTCCTCTGCCGCCAATGTTTCGCTCAGTTCATCGGCGGCACGTACCTTGTTGTAGGCGATGCGGTTTTTGCTGAGATTGGCAGCCACATGCAGCAACCACGCTTTTTCATGCTCTGTTCCCATGAGCTGCGGAGTCGTCCGCAGGAACTGGATCAGCGTATCCTGCACGACCTCCTCCGCATCACTGTAATTATGCAGATAGCTATATGCCAGCCGCAGGATACTGTTTCCATAGTCCGTCAGCATACGCTCTGCCTGACGGTTCACTTCCTCTTTACTGATACTTACGCTTGTTTCTTTTTCACTTTTTGCTCCAGCCCGAAGCGTCTGTGTAAAGCAGATCACATGTGCGGCAAATGCATGCACACGCTCTTTTAAAAATGCATGTAAGCTGCCGCTTTCGATATCTATGATCTGCATCCCGCCGCCAAAAAATCCCGGAGCTATTGATCCTGCCGTGGTCATAATGCCTCCTGTATGATTTTACTGCATGCTCTGTACGATAGCTGTCATCTGTGCCGCTGTCACACCTGCATCCGCATATACCGCATAGGTATAGCTGCCGTTGTTCCATACCGCTACATAAACGAGTGTGCCGTCACCGCGCAGCTCGGTCTGATGTCCGTCGATCGTCACCTGATCCTTTTTCGCGTAATCGATATACACACCGCTGATATCGTCCGTACCTGCCATCTTGCGCAGTGTCATCTGTGCTTCGCCCTTTTCATAGATCACCTGCTGCATTTCCCCATTCATCACACTGATCACAGCCTGTTTGTAGCCATCGATCTGCTCCGGTACCTTGAAGGTAAAGCCTGACGCCTTTTCTGCCTCTGCGAGTGTCTGATACTCCACGAACGGATTGGGGATCTGTGTCTGGTCACTGCTCTTTGTTGAAAAATTGATCTTCTGGCCTTTGATGCTTAAAGCAGAGGAATCATTGCCCTCGAGCACCCAGAATAAGGACATCGGCACATAAACGGTCTCTTTTACGCGAAAGGCTGCGCTGCCGAGTGAAAACGATCCGGTCGCTCCCTGTGCGCCCTGAATGCTGGTTGTCAGCGAATATGCATCCTTGCCGATCGTGAAATCTGCATGTATTTCGCCGGTATCCAGACGCACCTGTTTTCCCTTTGTCGTGACCTTCATGCCGGTTGCCTTTGCCATCTTGCGCAGCGGCACCATCACAGGCACCTCCACGCCGGTGTCCTTGTCATCGACAACGACGGTGTACGGTGCGACGGTATCCAGCTTGCTATTCACTTTGGATGCCATTGTGGTCGTTCCCGCAAATGTCGGGATCGCGAGTGTCGCTGCCAGCAGCAGTGATAAGATTACGGTAAATTTTTTGTTCATCATGATTTTTTCTCCTTTTTGCCTTTTGTTTTCGGGTTATTTTTTCTTGTTTTTTGACCCGTTCACTAGATATACAGTTCAGACTCCTGAAATGTTGCAAAAAAAGAAAAATTTTTTATTTTTGTTTATTTTCCGGTGCCAAAGACCTCCTCCAGCGCCTTTGCGATCGCCTCCATGCTGATCGGTTTGCTGATATGCCCGTTCATGCCGGACTCGTATGATTTTCTCTTATCCTCGTCAAACGCATTCGCTGTCATCGCTATGATCGGAATGTTCGCTTTCCGGTTATTTTTCAGTGTACGGATCTCCCTCGTCGCCGTATAGCCGTCCATCTTCGGCATCTGGATATCCATAAAAATGAGATCATACCAATCCTCCGGCACCAGACTCATGATATTGACCGCCTCAATGCCATCCTCCGCACAGTCAATTTCCATGCCGGTTTCCTGCAGGATGGCTGTTGCGATCTCGCGGTTCAGTTCATTGTCCTCTACCAACAGGGCTCTCCTGCCGCTGTAATCATAATGTGTTTCCTGACCTTCTTTTCTGCCGTCCTTTTGCGCATGACCAGCCGCCTCACCGTCTGATGCCGCCCCATCGATCCGCAGGTTCAATGTGACTGTGAACAGCGAGCCTTTTCCTTCTTCACTTTCCACCCGTATATCGCCGCCCATCATATCTACGATATTTTTAGTAATCGCCATACCCAGACCTGTTCCCTGAATACCGCGACGGTCGTGCTGCATGCTCTCGAAAAGGTCTCGAAAATATGTCCGAGATACTCTTTCGACATGCCAATCCCATTATCCTTTACAGAGAACTCATAGGTCGCGCGATGTTCCATGCCGCAGGGCTTCTCTATGAGACGGACAGTGATCACTCCTCCGGGCTGCGTGAATTTGATCGCATTTCCTACAATATTAAGTAATACCTGATTCAGCCGGAGCTTGTCCGCGAGCACATCCTCATGCACCACATCCTTCATCTCAATAAAAAGCCTCTGATTTTTTTCATCAATGAGACTCTGCGTCATCGTACGCAGATCATCCAGCAGATCCGGAATATGCACTGCCTTTTCCTCAAGCTGTACCGTGCCGCTCTCGATGCGGCTCATATCAAGGATATCGTTGATCAGGTTCAGCAGATGCGTGCTGGAGGTACTGATCTTGTCAAGGTAGTCCTGCACCTGCGTCTGATCCTCGCTATGCGCCTGCGCCAGTGCCGCAAAGCCCATGATGGCATTCATCGGCGTGCGGATGTCGTGGGACATGCTGTTTAAAAAGGTCGTCTTTGCCTTATTTGCCTGCTGTGCGGCGGACAGGGCGCGCGTCAATGCCTCCTGCTGCTCGATCTCACGCGTTTTCTCTTTTGTGATGTCATTGGCAACGTAGAGCACTTCCTTTGCAGTGCCGTCCCCGTCCCGTCTTTTGACAATGAACCGTGCCTGCATCCACTGACCGGTAGGCGCTTTATATTCCGCTGTGATAGTATTGACGCTTTCCAGACGCTCTGCAAGTGTTTGAAAATCCAAAAAGCTGTACATCGAATCCCGAAATTCCGGTTCTATAAAAGATTCGATAATTTTATCCTTTACATCATCAAGATTGCCCTTGTCCGCTGCTATCTGTTCCATAAGGGGAACGCTGCCTAATACCTCATAGGTATGCGTATCAACATCTGCCCTGAATATCGTAGAATAAATGGTCGATAGCGAGGAAATCACTTCGCTGTGCTCCCGTTCTTCCCGAAGGTTCGCTTCGATCAGCTCTTTTTCCTTCTTTTCCTGTGCAGTCTGTTCCTCTACGATCGCATCAATGAGTAAAAAGCCTGCGACGATATTTTCCGTATCCCCAATTCTTCTAATATCATACTGATAGTAATGCTGCACGCCGTCCTCGATATTCCGATAGGTACCGATATATTGCTCCTGCTCAGAAAACACCTTCTTGAGATTCTTCATATTAATAGTGTTTTTTATTCGTTCCTTATCATCCGGATGCACCGTTTCACGCACCCACCTGTCCACAACATCATCAAATATAAAGGTGATTTCAGCAACATCCCTGATGGCTCTTACATTGTAACCATTTGCCAGCCTGATCGCCCTTGCCGTTCCGTCCTCCAGATTCGCAACAAATACATTCCGGAAGCTCTTGGACAATGCATCGACAATCGCGATCTGTTCTGCCAGATCCTCGTCTTTTTTCTTCTGCTCACGGGCAACCTCGTCCACATCATAGTGATAGCCCCGCAGCACATAACCGCCCTCTACCGCTTTTGCGGTACCTCCGCAGCGCACATATCTCTCGCCCAGAACAGGATGCCTCCAAAGGTAGGTGTTTTCATCACTGCCTCTTTTTTTCATTTTTTCAATGCTGTCAAGCTCTGTCTTCCGCGAAGCCGGAACGATATTTGAAAACCATGCGTCATAGGCTTCTTCCGGTGTCAGCTCCTTGTCTGCAATGCCAAGAAGCTCCAGCATCAGATCATCCGCTTCCAGTCTGGGTGCTTGTCCATCTATCAGGAAGATGCTCCATGTCGCCATCCGGGATGTTGCGAGTATCTCATGCATTTCCTCCAGCTTTTTATCCTTTTCTTTCGCTAGTTTCTGGATACTGACGATATCCTCGGTATCCCTGAAACCGGCAATCAGCTTCAATGGTTCGCCCGGCTTTGAAATACGCACGAAAAGTCCGCTGTAATGGATCCGCTTCCCGTCCTTTTGGACGCGGTAATTCAGCTCCAGCCGTTCCCTGCCGTTACGAAATGTCTCGGTTATTGCATCCGGCAGCACCACCCGCAGAAAATCGTCCCTGTCCTCCTCACAAATACGGGCTGCTGCATAATCGCGGAACATTTTTGAATAGCAGAAATGATCCGGAATATCACCACTTTTTTTCGCAATCGTCTCATCGAGCTTCACGATACCAGCCCGGTCAGCTTCCGGTTCAAGCAGATAAACAACAATATAATCAGATGCAAGCGCCATGATCATATGCTGTGATTCTTCCATCTGCTGTCCTAATACCCTATCCCCCGTATGTGATCCTGTAACCATGCATAACCTCCCTCACAAAATTCCCGGTTAATTTCTTATTGGGTAACTGTTCAGAGCCAAACAAGTTTCCCGTAGCTGGCGAGAACGCCACATGAGCAAAAGAAAAGCTGCAAAGCAGCGATTTTGCGAATGGGCTCTGAACAGTTACCTTATTTGTAATATAGTAAAACATTCGATTGTATTTTTCAATATACATAAAGATTGTTGTAGACATTTGTCGCGCTTGTGATATAATGAGCGCTAGCGAGTCAACATGCTTGCATGATCGACGAGCGGCGAATGTTGCTCATGTGCCGGTTTTGCACATGAGATAATGAGCGCTAGCGATTCAACATGCAAATTTTTTTGGATATTTTCCGTTCCTCAATCGTGTTATTTATGAAAGAGTGGTAGTGTGCGAGGAAAACCAAAGATTTTTCGAGATGCACTGCGATATTTTACACACAATATCAATGTAAAGGAGTTAAATAAGATGAAAAAGAAAATTATTTTTGCACTCATGGCACTGGCAGTCAGTGCAACAGCTATAACCGGATGCGGCGCATCCGCATCACAGGATACAACAACGACCGAAACATCCGAGACTGATACACAGACCGACGCATCCGGGGACGATGCGCAGGCTGAAACATCCGAGGATACAACGGCAGACGCATCCGAGGCTGATACACAGACCGAAAATCCGTGGATAACATCTGATAAGGAAGGCGTGCTTGCCGCGACCGGCTTTGAAATGGAAGCTCCGGAAGGTGCAACCGATGTACTGTATTACTATCTTGAGGATGAAAAGCTGGCACAGATGGACTATTCACTCGATGGTATGACCTTTGTGTACCGGATGCAGATGGCAGACGAATTTACCGATATTTCCGGCATGGAATATGACTGGGACAGCGAGAATGACGGAACTGTTTCCAATAGAGAGGCAAAATATTATTCCTATGTAGGATCTGATACCGAGGACAGTGTGCAGATGGTGAACTGGTACGATATCGTTCCGGGCGTTATGTATTCTCTCTCTGCGACAGGCTCCGACCTTGACGGTATGGACATCCAGTATTATGCGGAGAACATTTTTGTTCCGCTTCAGGACGATGTCGGCTAAAAAGCTGATTAAATCATCATTTCCTTAGGTTCTCCGTGGATCGTACATCGATCAACGGGAGCATAATGAAAGTCACAAAAGGCAACAAGCGAGCATTCAAAGAAAGTGAGGTAATTTAAAATGAAAAAAAGATATTTAACATTTGTACTCGCAGCAGCAATGGCAGGCAGCCTTCTGGCAGGCTGTGGATCAGCATCCACCGAGGAAAACACAACTACAGAGGCTGATTCTACAGAGGATACACAGGAGGACACCGCAGACGATACGCAGACTGACTCCACAGACGATGCATCCGCCGATGACAGCGCAAGCGCAGAGGACTCAGATTTTGAGCCGAGTGATTTTGTTGAGGAGCGTGCCCTTACAAATACGTTTGACAGCTATGATGAAATCATCAGCTATCTTGATGGTGAAAACGAGGGCTTTGCATATGTTCAGATTAACGGCTCTACGCCCTATGTCCTTGCTGTTTCCGACAAGGTATCCGCAGACGGCACAGCCAGCGAAGCTAATTTCTATGCCTTCAGCGATGACAACAAGCTTGTCAATGTAGGCCTTGCTTTTGGCGATGAGAATCATCCGCTGCTTTGTGACAACAACACCTTGTATATGTGTTCAGACACGGAATACGGAGAGATGCAGATCAATCCTACATCCCATGGACTTACCTATATGAAGAATGTAACGAAACATGTGGACGGCTCTGAAGTCACCTACACAGGCTTTGTCCGTGAAAAAGCAGATGGCGACAGCACAGACATCACGGACATCACAACAGACGAGCAGTTCACCGCCCTGTTTGATGCGATTTCTGATGTACCGGCAATTACATTTACCAGAGCAACGTTCAGCTCCTATGATGATGTCATCGCAAGCCTTCCGTCAGGTGCAGGCTATGCATATGTCAAGCTGAACGGCTATGATGGAGATATTCTTGCCGTATGCTCCTCTACCTACGAGGATGAAGGAACAAACTGTGCGATCGATGCAACACTGTATGTAGAAAATGATGGCAAGGCAGAGCTGCTTGCATCCGTTCAGACCGGCGGCACATCATACCCAATCACGGTTGAGGACGGGATCCTCTACTATAACACACCGCAGCAGTTCGCGCAGGCAGATGTGACCAAGAATGACGATGGAAAATATGAGCTCAATTATATCAAGTTCGCCGCAATCTCCTATAATGACGCAGGAGAGGCAAGCTTCGATACAAAGGGTGATATTTCCGCTTCTGACATCACAAACGAGGATGACTTCTACAACCTCTTTACAGAGACAGAAGGAAAGACCGCTGTAGACTTTACAGTTGTAAAATAAATAGATGAAAAAAAGACTGCCGCACCGCCGATGAAAAATCAGCAGTGCGGCAGTCTTTTTTTCCTTTTTTTTTACTTTTTGCGCCTGCGGATGACCTTGAAATACAGTACCGCAAGGACTACGATGCCGATGCCGCTGGCAAGGGCAATGAGCAAAAAGCCCTGTTGCTCTGTTGCATCGAGGCTGCGATTGATGCCCCATGCGACAGAGAAATGAGCCGCACCGCCGTCCGGTTTTTGCATTTCGTCAACCTTTTCCCCGGATGCGGATTTGTCGGATCCGCTGCTCTTATTTTCTGACTTTTCTGCGAGTGCGTCTGTGCGCTTCACCTCTTCTCCTTCGGATAGCTTTTGGGTATCCAGCAGTTCGTATTGACCGGTTTTCTCTGAATAAGCCAGCAGGGAATCGCCGAACAGCTCCTGATATGCGCCAAGTATCTGCGTCTGAACCTCGCTGTCTGAATGCTCCGTTGTTGTGTCTGCTGCATTTGTGGCAGCATCCTTACTGTTTCCGGCATTCGTGGAAGCTGATGAATCACCTGCTGTGCTGTTTCCAGCTGCCGTTGTGCTGCCGCCTGAGGTCGCGCTGCTGCTTGCTGCCACGCCGGTATTTGCTGCGGTACTGCCTGTGTTTGCGCTTCCTGTTGCAAGGCTGTGATTGCCGTCTGACCCGCTGCCAGATGTCGTATCACTTCCGGGTTCGTAGTCTGGGCTGTCAGCTTCTGGTCTCTCAAACGATTTTAGCGAAGTTTTATTCGTATTGCCTGCTCCGCTGGTTGCAATGTTCTGCTCGGAGGACGCGCTATCAACACTTTCTGTGCTGTTTCCGGTGCTCTGCGTGCCAGAAGTCGGGGCTGCACCATTTGCTGCGGATGCCGAACCTGCCCCATCCGCGCCTGCATTTAAGCTACTTTCTGTGCCGTTTCCGGTGCTCTCCGTACCAGAAGCTGCAACTGCACTTCCTGACGCTGTTTCCGCAGCGGCTGTGTCGCCTGCTGCTGTGCCTGTAATACCGCTTGCATCGCCGTCAGAGACTACCGTTCCGTTTTCGCCGCTTCCGCTGTCTGAGATGGGTGCCGTGCCGGATGTGCTGTCCTGACCATCGCCGTCAAGCTCGGTGCGGACATTTTCTCCGTCATAGAAGCTGCCGTCCGAGACAAGCATATTGGTAGCCCCGTTTTGTGCGAGATTCACCACTGTCCGCGTCGCATAGGTCAAAAAGCTCTTGGTCGCGGACAGTGTAGAGCAAACCTCCTCACCGGTGGTATAATCCACTCCCACGACATCACCGCTGTCATAATAGGCAAGCAGGACCGTACCTGTGTAGCCGAAGCTGTTCGAGATATGGGAAATATTTTTGTTTGTTATATTTCCTAGCTTCATGTCGCTTAAATAAGCGGTCAGCGTGCCGCCATCCTCACCCAGCAATGCAAAATAGCGCGAGGTGGCTCCGAATTCGGTTTTGGCGCTCAGGATCACTCCGTCATATAAAGCCTTCTGCGCGGACGAAACGGTATAGGTCGTGCCGTCCAGCAAAAATACGCGGTAGGGAATGCGCTGTCCCTGATAGAGCGTAAAATCATAGTAAACCTGCGTGCTGCCATCCTGCCGAAACGGCTTTGAAGTGATCTTTGTGAAGTTCTCGACGCTTTTCGTTCCCTCCTCGGTCGCACCGCCATTCAAGCTGATGAGCGCTCCGTTCTCCGTGAGCGCATAGCCCTGCCAGAGATGCACTGCCTTTTCTGAAATATTTACAGTTCCTATCTCATTATAGGTGTCTTTTGTTTCTGACTTTACCGCAAGACCATAATGGATCTTGCCATCCGTATCAATATAATACCAGTATTTTCCGTAGGTCATGACCTTGCGCGAGAGGTCAGCCGCGCTATATTTCACATCATTTACCGTCAGATCGGTCGTAAAATCGTAAACAAGCGTGATGACACCGTTTTCGTCCGGTGTATACTTTTTGTTATTTACCGTGATCTCACAGCCTGTCGTGCTGTCTGCCGTATCACCGCCCGCTGCGCCGCTTGCGGCTATTCCGGTCTCGATATTTACCGTATCCGCACCGGATGCATAGACCTTCAGCTCCTCACCGATGCTGCCGCCTGTGGGAAGGAGGATACCGACAGCCTTTTCCTCGCCCTCATTTTCATACTTATATTGCTTTGCATACTCTGCGACAGCACTGCCGTCAGCATTTTTCGGATAAGGCATGAAGGTACTCAGATCCGTATAATCCCATGCATTCTCCGTAAAGCCCCGCGAACTGTAGAAGCTCTCTGTCCTAAAATCATTCGCAGACACTAAGAGCTGTATGCTGTCCCCTACCGGCCGCTGCGGTGCGACATAAATCGTCTTTCCTTCTGCGGCGGCTGTGGCTGTGATCGCCTTTGCCGTCTGTCCGTTGAGCAGAGAATCCTCGCAGATATAGATCAGTCCGGTACCTGCACCTGTGCTGTTTGACGTATTATTCACCCACAGTGAGCCATGATCTCCGCCGCTTCTCACATCTGCCGCTACAAGGACATTTTTCATATTGCTGTCCGTCAGCTTTAGAGAACCTGTATTCAGCTTTCCGACCACTCCGCCCGCATAGTCCGTCGCTGCGGTCACGCTGCCCTTATAGTAAACATTGGTAAGCACAGCCGTGATTTCATTGCTCTGCGGCTCCAGCTGTCCGATGATTCCTCCGGCAGCGGTCTTTGCAGCCACAGATGCTCCGCAGGCGCAGTCACGAAGATCTACCCGGATCGCACTGCCGAATACTCCTCCCGCGGGACCGCTTCCCGTAGCTGTCACAGTGACATCCTCTGCCATGAAAAGACGCTGAATGATCATATTTGATGACTTTCTTGTGCTCGTGCCGATCAGTCCGCCCACATATCCCGGTCCTTCTATGGTGCAGTTGCGCACCACCATGCCTTTTATGCTTATAATGTTGTTCTCATTGGTAAAACGACCGAGCATGCCGCCTGTTCCCATAGAGCCGCTGCTCACCGCACCCGTACCGGTGTTGCGTATCGTGCTGCCCGTGATCCGTAGATCGTTGGCTGACTGTATCAATCCGCTGCACTGACCGGCAAGCCCTCCCACAAAGGTAGTACCCGTTATGGTACAGTTTTCCACAATCGCACGGGCAGTCGGAAGATGTAATGCAGACCCGCAGGCACCGCCTGCGATGCCGGCACTCGCTACGACTGTCACATCGCTGACAAGCCAGCCATAATGATCTGCCGCTGTATAAGAATATGCACAGAATTGTCCGAACATGCCTCCGACATATGTAACACCGGTCACAGTTCCATGCTCCGCACTGCTTTCGTAGCTATGCCGCGCATACACTCCACCTCCCAGAGCGCCGACCGAATTATTACCCACAACCGAAAAGTTCTCTATTGTATTTTCATAAAATTCATTGTATGCCACAGTCTGGCAGCCAAGTATTCCCCCCACATTGTGATTCTTCGGCATATCGACCTTAATGTCACTTGCCGTCACCTTATGAACCTCGCTACTGGTAGCCGCTGCAAGTGCTCCGCTATGGCTATAGTTGCCACCGATAGTTGGGGTTGCATCCCTTAGTGTGACGCCCTCCATCACCACGCTGTCGATCACACCGCTCACATTG
>CAVHZH010000012.1:20413-37161 GCA_963640395.1 Oscillospiraceae bacterium | reverse complement strand
GTGGTGATTTCTGTTAATTTGTACTTGACAAGAGGTCATTACATATCAGTTACAATTATTCAACAAATGGAATATCAGAAATATCCGTGTGTATCGTCATGGAATAATTCGTATAATAAACAACAAAGCCGGGCGCGGAGCCATTCGGTTTTTTCACATTTTTGCGTTGCAGATAATCAATTTCCAGCTTATCGACACCGCGTCCCTTGGAATAGTAACCGGCGAGACGCGCCGCTTCCTCGAAGGTGCGGTCGGGCAGCTCTTTCCCCTCCGTTTTTACGATCACATGTGAGCCGGGCATTCCTTTCGCGTGGAACCACCAGTCGCCGCCGTTGGCGACTTTAAAGGTCAGCTCCTCGTTCTGCAGGTTGTTTTTGCCGATAAAAATGTCAAAGCCATCGTTGCTGCGGTAGTGGAACGGCTTGCTCTTTGCCGTGCGCGCGCCTTTTTTCTGCGGATGTTTTTTGATAAAGCCGCTACCGGTCAGCTCCTCCTTGATTGCAGCCAGATCCTCCTCCGTGACAGCGATATCGAGCGAATTTGCGACTGATTCGAGATAGGTGATCTCGTCCTGTACCTCGACCGTGAGCTCTAGGAGTGCCTCATAGGTGCGCTTGAGCTTGTTATATTTTGCAAAATATTTCTGGGCGTTTTCCTGTGCGCTAAGCTGCGGGTCGAGTGGGATCGTGACCATCTCGTTTGTATAATAGTTGAGCGCCTCCAGCTTATTCGCGCCTTCCTCGATGCCGTATCCGTATGCCTGCAGCAGCTCGCCATATACCTTGTATTTGTCGCGCTTTTCGGTGTCCTTTAGCTGCTTTTGCTGCAGGGAGAGCTTTTTTATATCGCGCTCGAGAGCAGTGCTGACGACGCGGCGCAGATCGACGGATTTCTGGCGGATACGTGTGTAGAGATCCTTGTCTGCATAAAAGCGTTCGAGCACCTCACAGATGGAATCGTACCGCTCGCAGGTATAATCCGGATAATCGCTGTACTCGTGCAGATTAATCGCAGCAAATTCGATTGGTTCGGCACCCTTTTTAATCATGCAGGGCTCGAATTTTTCTTCCCTGATGTCAGAGATCAGCCAGAAAAATTCGTTGGCAAGATGCAGCTTTTCATCCACGCTCAGGCTGTCTGTATGAGCATCCGCATCCAGACCGGCACGATGGCATACTTCATTGGCAACGGTCGGGCTGATGCCTGTATAGGTCAGATAAAATGCCTTTGCGAGTGTAGCAGGGCGGCTGCAGGCATCTCGCACGATCGTCTCCGGGGTCGCTGTGAGCGGGTCGGACTTCTCCTGTGTGTTCGGGATAAAATAGTCCCGTCCGGGAAGTACCTCGCGCACGGAGCTGACCGATGCCGGGATATGCTTGATGCTGTCGATGATGCGGCCGCTGTCATCGCAGAAAATGATATTGCTGTGTTTTCCCATCAGTTCGATGATCAGGCGTTTTTTGCGCAGATCGCCGAGCTCATCGAGATGCTCAATGTCAAAGCAGATGATGCGCTCAAGCCCCGGCTGTGTGATATCCGTGATTTTTCCGTTTGCAATAAATTTGCGCAGCAGCATACAGAAATTCGGCGCGGTCATGGGACTGGGGCGGTTGGCAGCGGTCAGATACACGAACGGCAGCGAAGCGCTTGCGGATAAGAGCAGGCGGTGCTGGCCATTTGTGCCCTTGATCGTGAGCAGCAGCGCATCGCTTTCCGGCTGCGCGATCTTGCTGATCCTGCCGCCTAAAACCGTTGATTTTAATTCTTTTATGATATTTGCAACGACAATTCCGTCAAAAGCCATCCGATTGTCCTCCATAGATCGTTCTTATTATCTTACCTATTTTAATGGAATATCACACATAAAGTCAATAAAGTAAAGACATTTTTATTTGACGAATACCAATCTTTGACTTATAATAATAACAGCTATGCATACCTATAGGGGAAACGGTGATGTATAGTCAGAATGATTCAGGGTGGGGATTTCCTGCCCGGTATGTTGGAGGTTTTTATGATAAAAAGCATGACCGGTTTCGGAAGATGCGAGGTGGCAGACGGTCAGTGGAAAATGACAGTGGAGATCAAGGCTGTCAACCACCGCTATCTGGATGTCAGTGTCAAGATGCCGAAGAAACTCAGTATTTTTGAAAGCTCGATCCGCACCGTGCTCAAAGAGTATATGGAACGCGGAAAGGTGGATGTATTCGTATCCTACGAGGATCTGTCCGAGACAGGCTTTGCGCTGAAATACAATGAAAAGCTGGCGGGACAGTATCTGGAATACTTAAGACAAATGGCGCATTCGTTCGGTCTGGAAAATGACATCCGTGTGAGCGTGCTTTCACGCTACCCGGAAGTATTCGTGATGGAAGAAGAGGATACGGACGAGAAAGAGCTGTGGACGGTGCTGGAAAAGGTGGTGCGCGGCGCTTGTGAGCAATTCGTGGAGTCACGGATCAGTGAGGGCGAACATCTGCGGGATGATCTGATCACCAAGCTGGATCAGATGAATAGCTATGTAGATTACATCGAGGAGCGCTCACCGCAGATCATTGCGGAGTACCGCACCAAGCTGCAGACAAAGATTGCGGATCTTTTGCAGGATGCACAGATTGACGAGGGACGGATTGCGACCGAGGTGACGCTGTTTGCCGACAAAATCTGTGTGGACGAGGAGGTTGTGCGCCTGCGCAGCCATGTAAAGGGCATGAAGGATGTTCTTCTCGCCGGAGGCAGTATGGGACGCAAGCTGGATTTTATTGCGCAGGAAATGAACCGCGAGGCAAATACGATCCTGTCCAAGTCCAACGACCTCTCGATCTCCGATACAGGCATCAATCTCAAGACTGATATTGAAAAAGTAAGGGAGCAGATACAGAACATTGAGTAGTTTTATGAACATCGGTTTTGGCAATATTATAAATGCAGACAAGATCGTAGCGATGATCACGCCGGATTCTGCACCGGCAAAGCGCATGATCCAGAAGGCAAAGGAGGAGTCCAGACTCATCGATGCGACGCAGGGGCGGCGGACGCGGGCAGTGATCTTCACGGAAAATGACCGCATCGTGCTCTCGGCACTGCTGCCGGATACGTTATCCGGCAGGATGAAAAGCAAGGGTGAGCCGGAGTCTGCCGATCCGCATACAGCCGAAACATAAAATGGTCGATACGGAGGAAAAATAAATGAACACACAGACAGGTATATTGACTGTGATATCCGGATTTTCGGGTGCCGGAAAGGGGACGATCGTCAAACGTCTGCTGGAAAAATATCCGCAGAATTACGCATTGTCCATCTCGGCGACGACGCGCGCGCCGCGTCCGGGGGAGCAGGACGGACGGGAATATTTTTTCCGTTCCATGGACTGCTTTGAGAAAATGATCGAGGAGGATGCGCTGCTCGAATATGCAAAGTATGTCAGCAATTATTACGGCACACCGAAGGCTTATGTACAGGAGCAACTGGCAGCCGGCAAGGATGTCATCCTTGAGATTGAGATTCAGGGTGCCTTAAAGATCAAAGAAAAATATCCCGATACCCTGCTGCTGTTTGTCACACCGCCAAACTTTGAGGAACTGGAACGGCGGCTGGTCGGCAGAGGCACGGAGACACCGGAGGTGATCCATGAGCGCCTGTGCCGTGCAAATGAGGAATGTATGGGTATTGAGGCTTATGACTATCTGATCGTAAATGATGAGCTGGAGGTCTGCGTGGATCAGGTGCATTCGATTTTGCAGAATGAGCACACAAAGATCTCGCGCAAAGAACAATTTATTATGGAAATAAAAACAGAATTGACGAATTATGCGAAAGGAGAATAATGATGATCCATCCGTCTTATGTAGAACTGATGAAAGTAGTAAACAATACCACAGAGGTAGGCGAGGAGCCGGTTGTCAACAGCCGTTACTCGATCGTGATCGCAGCCGCTAAGCGTGCGCGCCAGCTGATTGCCGGTGATGAGCCGTTAGTTGCACATGCAAACGGCAAGAAACCGTTATCGACTGCGGTTCAGGAATTATATGAGGGCAAGGTAAAGATTCTCGGTGAGGATGAGCAGGCGGATGACGTTGCTCAGGTGGATAACATCCAGACAGTCGCGATTGAAGAATAAACGTAACTGTTCAGTAGGTCTGCGCACTTGCTGCGCTGACCGTAAGAGAGCTTAGGCTGGAAGGCAAAATCCCATCGGCGAAGTCGATTTGGAATGGATTTTTGCACGTAACTGTGAGGATACTGAACAGTTATGAATAAACGAACATACGGAAGCCGGGGCAGATCGTTTCGGCTTCTTTTCACATCACAGGAGTATCTATGAATATTTTATTTATTTCACTTGGCTGCGATAAAAATCTGGTAGATTCCGAGTATATGATCGGTATGCTGAACGCTGCCGGATATACGATTACGGATGATGAGAACGATGCAGATGTGATCGTGGTCAATTCCTGCTGTTTTATCGGGGATGCGAAGGAGGAGAGCATCCAGACGATCCTTGCGATGGCAAAATACAAGGAGACCGGAAGGCTAAAGGCTTTGATCGTCACCGGCTGTCTGGCACAGCGCTATCAGGATGAGGTGCTGTCAGAGATCCCGGAGGTGGATGCGGTGCTCGGGACGAACGCATACGATGCGATCGTAGAGGCAGTAGAGGGTGCATTGAAGGGCAGTGTCTATAAAAACTACCACGCGCTGGATGGTCTGCCGGATATGCATGATAAAAAGCGTCTGGTGACGACCGGCGGGCATTATGCATATCTGAAAATCGCAGAGGGCTGTGATAAGCATTGCACCTACTGCGTGATCCCGTCGATCCGCGGCGCGTACCGCAGCGTACCGATGGAGGAGCTGCTCGCACAGGCAAAGCAGCTTGCGGCGCAGGGAGTAAAGGAGCTGATCCTCGTTGCACAGGAGACGACAGTTTACGGCAAAGACCTCTACGGCGAAAAGTCGCTGCACCGGCTGTTAGACGAGCTGAATGCCATTGACGGTCTGTATTGGATCCGCCTGATGTACTGCTACCCGGAAGAGATCGACCAGACGCTGATCGATGCGATCAAGCGCAACAAAAAGGTCGTGCATTACCTCGATATGCCGATCCAGCATATCAATGACGATATTTTAAAACGCATGGGACGGCACACGAGCGGCGCGGAGCTGGCAGACAAGATCGAGCTGCTGCGTAGAGAAATCCCGGATATCTGCCTGCGTACAACGCTGATCTGCGGTTTCCCCGGAGAGACAGGGCAGGCGCATGAAGAGCTGCTGGAGTTTTTGAACTGGGCGGAATTTGACCGTCTGGGCGCATTTACCTATTCACCGGAGGAAAATACACCGGCTGCGTCCTTTGAGGGGCAGTTAGACGAGGAGACAAAGCTGACATGGCGTGATGAGGTCATGGAACTGCAGCAGGAGATCTCGTATGACCGCAACGAGGCGATGAAGGGCAGAGAGCTTTGGGCGTTTGTCGAGGGGAAGGTTGCCGATGAGCATGCATATGTTGCCCGCACCTACAAGGATGCGCCGGGTGTGGACGGCTATATTTTTATTCACACGGATGCGGAGCTGATGTCCGGCGATTTTGTGAAGGTGCGTGTAACAGGTGCGCTCGACTACGATCTGATAGGGGAGATGATAGAATGAAAATGAATTTACCGAACAAGCTGACGATCCTGCGTGTACTTCTGATTCCGTTTTTTGTATTCTTTCTGCTGATGCCCGTTGTACCGTACAGCAATTATATCGCTGTGACGATTTTTATTGTCGCGAGCCTGACAGACCTTGCAGACGGAAAAATTGCAAGAAAGTACAATCTGGTGACAAATTTCGGCAAATTTATGGATCCGCTTGCTGATAAGCTGCTGGTGTGCTCTGCGATGATCTGTCTGGTGGCGACCGGACAGCTTGCGGCATGGATGGTGATCGTGATCATCAGCCGTGAATTTATTATCAGCGGTTTTCGTCTGGTGGCAGCTGACAACGGCGTTGTGATCGCTGCCAGCTACTGGGGAAAGTTCAAAACGACGTTCCAGATGCTGATGATCATTGTTCTGATCTTGAATTTCCCCGGAACATTTTTTGAGATACTCGGTGTTTGCCTGACATGGATTGCCCTGATCCTCACGATTGTTTCGCTGTGTGACTATCTGGTCAAAAACCGTGCGGTCTTAAAGGAACAGAATTAGCGATGAGTGGATGGAGGTGAATGACCGTGAGAATTATTGCGGGAAAGGCAAGGCGGCTTCCGCTGCGCACACTGCCGGGCAGGGATACACGCCCGACGACCGACCGTATCAAGGAGACATTATTTAATATGATCGCACCGGAGCTGGACGGAGCCTATTTTCTGGATCTGTTTGCCGGCAGCGGACAGATCGGTCTGGAGGCAGTCAGCAGGGGCAGTGCCTATTGTGTGTTTGTAGATCTGAATAAAAAGGCGTGTGAGGTCATACAGGATAATATTGATTTCACAAAGCTGGGCAGCCAGTGCAGACTGATGAATACGGATTGCATGAGCGCGCTGCGCCAGTTGGAGGGGAAGTACCGGTTTGACCTGATCTTTCTCGACCCGCCGTATGGTCAGGGCTTAGAGGCTGAGATCCTCGGTTATCTGGCGGGATCTTCTGTGGTCAAGGAGGACGCACTGATCATTGTCGAGGCGGATGATCACACGGATTTTTCTTATGTGGATGCGTTGGGTTACGAGCTGCGAAGGGAAAAACTCTATAAAACAAATAAGCATGTGTTTCTTACGCTGAAAAGTAATCAAAAAGAAACACAGGAAACCAAAGAGGGATAAACGATGACAAGAGCAATCTATCCGGGCAGCTTTGATCCGGTGACAAACGGACACCTGGACATTATCCGCAGATCTGCAAATATTGTGGATGAATTATATGTCGGTGTGTTGAACAACAGTGCAAAAAATTCGTTGTTTTCTGTGCATGAACGTGTTAGTATGTTAGAAGAGTTAACCGCTGATCTGCCGAACGTAAAAGTGGTATCGTTCGACGGATTGCTTGTGGATTTTGCAAGGGATATCCATGCGACGATTATCGTCCGCGGTCTGCGGGCAGTGACGGATTTTGAATATGAGCTTCAGATTGCACAGACAAATCATGTGGAGTATGAGGAGATCGAGACGATTTTTCTGACAAGCAGCCTGCAGTATTCGTATCTCAGTTCTACCATTGTCAAGGAATTTGCGGCTTATGGCGGAGATATTTCACATTTTGTCCCGGAAACGATGATTGACCGTATTTATCAGAAATATGGCATTGAAAAAGGAGAACGACATGAGTAGTAAAATCGAGCAGACAATCGAAGAATTGGAGCAGTACATAGATAACTGCAAGCCGCAGGCATTTTCCTCCAATAAGATCATTGTGAACAAGGATCAGATCGAGGAGTTACTGACAGAGCTTCGTCTCCGTACACCGGAGGAGATCAAGCGCTATCAGAAAATGATCAGCAACAAGGAGGCGATCCTTGCCGATGCGCAGACAAAGGCAGACGCGATCATCGCACAGGCAGAGGTGACACATTCCGAGCTCGTGAGTGAGCATCAGATCATGCAGCAGGCCTATGCGCAGGCGAATGAGGTCGTCATGATCGCCACCAAGCAGGCAGAGGAGATCCTTGATAATGCAACCAACGATGCGAACAAAATCCGGATGGGCGCGATCGCATATACCGATGAGCTGCTGCGTAATCTGGAGGTTATATTAAATGGTGCGATCGAGGGCTCAAAGGCGCGCTATGACAATCTGATCGCAGGGCTGGACAGCTCCTTACAGGTCGTTCTTGCCAACCGTGCAGAGCTGATGCCGCAGACAGAGCCGGAGCTGGCAGCGGAGGACGCCGCAGCACCCGCGCCGGAGGCTGCTTCACAGGCGGAAAACGAGGGGAATTCGTAACATTTTTGTTTGATAGGGGAAAATCCTATCATATCAAATGCTTCACAAGGATGCGGTTTCACATGCAGGTCAGAGGGCTTTCGTGACGGCTGCCGGATACAGGAGCGCAGCGAGCAGCGCTGTGATACCTGCGAGCAGCAGCCGTCCGCGGATATATCCACCGATCGACAGTCCACCGTCTGGGAGTCTGCCCGTATGGATGAGCGAGGCGGTCTGGGCGATTCCGGAGCAGCCGCCAAATGCAGTGGCACTCAGGATCGCAACATATTTGAGGTATGTATCGGGGAGTGTCTGGTTCAGGACGCTGACAGCCCCTGTGATCTCGAGCAGTCCGGCAACCGCAGTAGACAGGATTGGCAGGGCTGCCAGATAGTGACGGCACATACCTGTCAGGACGGCAAACAGCATGACGTATCCGCCCAGCTTCAGCATCGTTTCAAAACTGTTCATAATACCGGCATCAAGGATTGCAACATTCATTTGCAGTTCTGATGTCGATTTTTTTGTGTCATAGGAAATTTCGATGAATTTCCCATAACACAAAAAGCCCTCCGGGCAGGATCGCACTGCGGCGGAAATCATGCCGGGCGCGAAGCGGCGCCTGCGGTGTCGCCATGCGAGTATGCAGACTCCGCAGGCGAGTGCGGGGGCATACAGGATGGCGTAAGTGAGCGGAATGAGCTGCGGCAGCCGGAGCGTTTCGGATAAGATATATCCGCCCACAAATGCGGGGCTCATCTGATTGGCGACGACAGACAGCAGGGAGGCATCCTCCTTTGAGAGCTGACCGTACGCATACAGATCCATCGCCAGCTTGCAGCCCATCGGAAAGCCGCATAGCGTTCCTGCAAACAATACAAAATAGCTCTGTGGCAGATGCAGCCTTTCGCAGATCCGGTCTAAATAGCTGCTACGGATGAGTATTTGTGTCAGGATCAGAAACGGAAGCAGGCTGGGGAGCAGTTGCTTTGCCCACAGCAGAAGCCCGAAGCGTGCGCATTTGATCGCGGTCTGCGGTTCTTTCAGCAGGAATAGCAAAAACATGCCTAGCATATAACAAAATAGATATTTTTTTGTGACATATCTGGTAATTGATTGTCTCTTCATGTTACTAAAAGTTATGACAGGCAGGTATGGAATATGAAAAAAATATGTTTGCTGTGTGTGCTGGCACTGATGCTTGCGTCGCTCGATATGATCGGCATGGAGCGTCTTTTTGCATGGGAGGAGCAGCGGGCGCAGCAGTCCGCGCAAGGCTCTGATGACCGGCAGACATCGTCACAGGCAGCAGATTCGGCAGTTCCGGATGCGGTTGCTGCTGCGATACAGGCGGATCTGCAGCTATTTCCGATCCCACAGTCTACGCTGCATCCGCAGTATGCGGTGTCCTATGAGGATTCGTGGATGTCTGCACGCAGCTTCGGCGGGAAGCGCGGACATGAGGGCACGGATCTGATGCTCTCCCCGGACAGACGGGGCATTTTTCCGGTGCTGTCCATGACAGACGGTGTCGTGGAGAAAAAAGGCTGGCTGCCAAAGGGCGGCTACCGGCTCGGCATCCGCAGCAACCGCGGGATCTATTACTATTATGCACATTTGTATGATTATGCGGATGGGATAGGGGAGGGAATGCCGGTTGTGAGCGGGCAGCTACTCGGTTTCGCGGGAGACAGCGGCTACAGCAATATCGAGGGAACAACCGGGAATTTTCCGGTGCATCTGCATGTCGGTATCTACTATGACGATGAAAACGGGCAGGAGACAGCGGTCAATCCGTATCCGTTTCTGCAGGGGCTGGAGGCGGTGGAGATGCCGTATTAAAGGGCTTATTAAATATAGGTTGCAGCTATATCGCAAGTGGTATGTTGTGAATTGGCTGCTGACTGCGAGTGTGGTATTGAGGCACGTGAGCACGGTATTTCGTATTTGCAGATGCACAGTTGCTCGCGCTGCTACGTTTACGAAGTCTTCATGACGTGGATAGGGAATGCGCGTTCACATGTATCCGACAAGTAGCGGGAGCGTGCCTGCGCGATACATGTGCGTGCATGACCAAAAACATAACGTATGGCTGCTGGCGACGGGATACTGTCGCACCTTCCGCCAGCAACATTGACTCAGACATGCTTGCGTGAGCTGCGACCTCAAAAATTTTAGATACAGAAAGGACACAAACATGACCCAGATTCGATTAGATAAATACCTCGCAGACATGCAGCTTGGCACACGCAGCGAAGTCAAAAAGCTGATCCGTGCGGGCAAAGTGCAGCTCGACGGAGAAACATGCAAGAGCCCGGAGCAGAAGCTCGATCCTGTGCAGGCACAGGTCATGGTGGAGCACCAACCGGTTCAGTATGCGGCATATGAATATTTTATGCTCAACAAACCAAAGGGCTGCGTATCGGCGACAGAGGATCATCGTTATCCGACTGTGCTCGACTACATCACCGACCATCTAAGGGGCGACCTTTTCCCGGTTGGCAGGCTGGATCTCGATACCGAAGGGCTGCTGCTTATCACAAACGACGGTGCACTCGCACACGATCTGCTCAGCCCATCCAGACATATACCGAAAACCTACGAGGCAGTCATCGACGGCATCGTCACAAAGGAGGATGTCAAGATGTTTGCACAAGGCATCGATATCGGTGAGAAAAAGCCGACAAAACCAGCGGAGCTTGTAATTTTAAAATCCAATGTGATCTCACAGATCCAGATCACGATCTACGAGGGCAAATTCCACCAGATCAAGCGCATGTTCGAGGCAGTCGGAAAACAGGTCTTGGAATTAAAACGCCTGTCAATGGGCGCATTAAAGCTGGATGAATCCCTGCAGCCGGGCGGATACCGGGCGCTGACAGAGGAGGAGATCACTTACCTGCGGCAGAGAGGGTAAGGTTGTAAAATCACTGCAACAGTGGTAAAATAATATGTCAAAGGCAGCAGATAGCTGCCACTTAAAGAGGGATTTTTATGATACATGATTTTTTGCCTGTGACAACCGAAGATTGCAAAAAAAGAGGCTGGGAACGACCGGATTTTGTATATGTGATCGGAGATGCCTATGTGGATCATCCGTCGTTTGGACCGGCGATCATCAGTCGTCTGCTGGAGGCACATGGATATAAGGTAGCCATCATCGCGCAGCCGGACTGGAAGGATCCTGCGAGCATACAGACCTTCGGTGAGCCGAGGCTTGGATTTTTAGTATCCGGCGGCAATATGGATTCCATGGTCAACCATTATTCAGTATCAAAAAAACGCCGGGAGACCGATGCCTACACGCCGGGCGGCGAGATGGGCAGACGACCGGATTATGCAGTTGTTGTATACGGCAATCTGATCCGCAGAACGTATAAGCACACACCGATGATCATCGGCGGGATCGAGGCGAGCCTCCGCAGGCTCGGACACTATGATTACTGGTCAAATAAGGTCCGCCGTTCGATTCTTTTAGATTCGGGCGCAGATCTGATCTCATATGGAATGGGGGAGCACAGTATCATAGAGATCGCAGATGCGTTAAACAGTGGGATTGCTGTCAGGGATATTACTTTTATTGACGGAACGGTGTACAAGACAAGGAATCGCGAACTGGTAGAGCAGGCACAGGCATTGGAATTGCCGTCGTTTGAGGAGATCCGCGCATCCAAAGAAACATACGCGCGCAGCTTTTATATCCAATACTGCAATACCGATCATTTTGTGGCAAAGGTTTTATATGAGACCTACGATGAGAAGCTGTTTGTCGTTCAGAACCGCCCGTCAAAGCCCCTGACACAGGAGGAGATGGATCGCGTCTACGCGCTGCCGTATATGCGCACCTATCATCCGATGTATGAGGCAGCGGGCGGCATTCCTGCGATCCGTGAGGTAAAGTTTTCACTGATCAGCAACCGCGGCTGCTTCGGCGGCTGCAATTTCTGCGCACTGACCTTTCATCAGGGACGCACGATCCAGACGCGTAGCCATGCGTCAATTGTCGAGGAGGCAAAGCAGCTCACCTATGAGCCGGATTTCAAGGGATACATCCACGATGTCGGCGGACCGACCGCCAATTTCAGGCATCCGTCCTGTGAAAAACAGTTAACAAAGGGTGTCTGTCCGAACAAGCAATGCCTGTTTCCGCAGCCGTGCAAAAATCTGCACGCAGACCATACCGATTACATCCGTCTGCTGCGTAAGCTGCGGGATATTCCGGGTGTGAAAAAGGTATTTATCCGTTCCGGTATCCGGTTTGACTATGTGCTTGCAGATAAAAGCGATGCGTTTTTGCGGGAATTATGCGAATATCATGTCAGCGGGCAGCTAAAGGTCGCTCCGGAGCATATTTCAAGGAAGGTGCTGGACAAGCTCGGGAAACCGGCACCGGAGGTATATAAAGCATTCGTCAAGCGCTACACGCAGATGAATGAACGGCTGGGGAAAAAGCAGTATCTCGTGCCGTATCTGATGTCCTCCCATCCGGGAGCAACACTGACTGAGGCGATCGAGCTGGCAGAATATTTGAGGGATATTCATTATATGCCCGAGCAGGTGCAGGATTTTTATCCGACTCCGTCCACGATCTCGACCTGTATGTATTATACGGGGCTCGATCCGCGCGACATGACACCGGTCTATACAGCGACGAACCCGCATGAGAAGGCGATGCAGCGCGCGCTGATGCAGTACCGCAATCCGAAAAACTATGAGCTGGTAAAGGAAGCGTTAGAGCGTGCGGGACGCACCGACCTGATCGGTTTTGAACCGGAATGCCTGATCCGGCCGCGGGTGATCAGACAGCGCAAGGGGCAGGACGGACATCCGGTCAGTGGAGACAGACGCAATGTGTCGAAAAATGGTTCTTCCAAGAACGGTTTTGAAAAAAAGAACCAGACCAAAAAGAAAACAATCCGAAATGTACACAAAAAGAACAAACATTAGGGTAATAATAACAGGGTAACAGAAAGCAGCAAACGATATGAAGTCATTTAGGATCAAAGAGAACGAAGCCGGCCAGCGGCTGGACAAATATTTGCGCAAGCTCCTTCCGGATGCGCCGGGCAGCTTTATCTATAAAATGCTGCGAAAAAAGAATATTGTGCTAAATAAGAAAAAGGCGGCTGGCGCGGAGCAGTTGTCGGTAGGTGATGAGGTCACATGCTTCCTGTCTGATGATACATTTGAAAAATTTTCAAAAAGCAGCGGGGATACGATTGCGGAATTGAAGCGGATACCGGTGCAATCGGCGATTTCCGTTGTCTATGAGGATGGTGACATACTTGTCATGAACAAGCCTGCGGGAATGCTCTCACAGAAGGCAAAGGAATCCGATATTTCCGCGAATGAGCACCTGATCGCGTATCTGTTGGAGACAAAGGCGCTGACAGAGGCAGAACTGCATACGTTCCGTCCGTCGGTCTGTAACCGCTTGGATCGTAATACATCAGGTATTCTGCTGGCGGGAAAGACGCTGCGCGGATTACAGTGGCTGTCCGCTGAGCTAAGGAGCCGTTCCATGAAAAAATATTACCGCTGTCTCGTCAAGGGCGATCTGCCCAAAAAGCAGCTGTTAAAGGGCTATCTGCGTAAGGACGAGCACGGAAATTCCGTGTCAGTCTTTCAAAACAGTGCGCCGGACCGCAAATATATAGAGACGGAATATCAGCCGGTCGAACGGTTCGGTGACTATACATTGTTAGAGGTGCATCTGATCACCGGGCGCTCGCATCAGATCCGTGCGCATTTAGCATCGATCGGACATCCGATCATCGGAGATCCGAAATACGGAGAACCGGAGCAGAACCGTTTATTTGCAAAAGCAGCCGGGATCAACCGTCAGCTTCTGCATGCGTACCGCGTGCGTTTTTCTGACGGCAGAGAGGTGGTTGCGGATCTGCCGGCGGATTTTGAGGCAGCGTTGGCATGGCTCGGGGCGCGCCATGCTGCTGAACCATTGAGAGGATAATGTGCAATGGCTACATGGAATTCCAGAGGTCTGCGCGGATCTGCACTCGAGGAACTGGTCAACCGCACGAACGAGGTGTATGCCGCCCATTCGCTTGCGATGATCCAGAAGGTGCCGACACCGATCACGCCGATCAATATTGATAAAAAGACAAGACATATTACGCTGGCATATTTTGACCAGAAAAGTACCGTAGACTATATCGGGGCGGTGCAGGGCATTCCGGTGTGCTTTGATGCGAAGGAATGTCATACCGACACGTTTCCGTTACAGAATATACATGAGCATCAGGTCGCATTTATGCGCCAGTTTGAAGCCCAGCAGGGCGTAGCTTTTTTCCTGATCCACTATACGAAACGGGATGTGTTTTATTACCTGCCATTCCGTGATTTGCTCATGTTCTGGGAGCGGATGGAACAGGGGGGCAGAAAAAGCTTCCGTTTTGAGGAATTAAAGGAAGAGTATTTCTTTTCGATGGGCGGAGGCGGCTTGTTTGTGCCGTATTTACAGCCGCTGCAGATTGATCTGGATGCGAGAGGTTGACTTTTTTGACGGAATCGCTTATAATCATTTGAGTTTATCGTGCTAACAGATTATCACGCTACTACGATAAAGCAAAAGAAAATGTGATCCGGTCAGTATCCGTGACCGGGAAGGAGAAAGCATACAATGAAACAGAATTTACATACACCGGAGGGCGTCCGCGATATTTACAATGAGGAATGTGAACGCAAATTATATATCGAACAGAAATTATTTTCTGTACTGACCGGCTACGGCTATCATCCGATCGAGACACCTTCCTTTGAATTTTTTGATATTTTCGGCAAGGAGGTCGGTACGATTCCCTCAAAGGATCTGTACAAATTTTTTGACCGGGAAGGAAATACGCTGGTTTTAAGACCGGATATTACACCCTCGATTGCACGTTCTGCGGCGAAATATTATATGGATGAAGCCATGCCGCTGCGCTTTTGCTATAAAGGCAGCACGTTTATCAATCATCACAGCCTGCGCGGACGGATGAAGGAATGCACACAGTTAGGCGCTGAGTTCATGGGCGATGTCTCTGTCGATGCGGATGCGGAAATGCTGTCAATGATCGTAGATTGCCTGCAGGCGGCGGGCTTAAAGGAGTTTCAGATCAGCGTCGGACATGCAAGCATTTTTAAGGGGCTGGCAGATACAGCCGGATTTACGCCGGAGGAGACGGAGGAGCTGCACAGCCTGCTTTCTAATAAAAACTTTTTCGGTGTGGAAGAATTTGTAGACAGCCGCAATCTGCCGGACAGTCTCAAGCGCTGCTTTGGTATTTTGCGCTGTATCTATACGTCTGCCGATGAGCTGGAGCAGTTTCAGGAGGCTGCAAAAGAATATAAGACTGTCTATCAGGCATTACAGCGTCTGGAGCAGCTGCAGGAGCTACTGCTATTATATGGGATCGACCGCTATGTGTCGTTTGAGCTTGGAATGGTCAGCGATTATCACTATTACAGTGGTATTCTGCTAAGCGGCTATACTTACGGTACCGGGGAGCCGATCGTCAAAGGAGGAAGATACGACGGATTGCTGCCGATGTTTGGCAAGGATGCGGCGGCGATCGGATTTGTCGTAGTGATCGACCAGCTGCTCGAAGCGATCCGCAGACAGCACATCGGGGTTCCGATCATGCACTATACACAGCTGATCGTCTATGATGTATCGCATCGGGAGGAGGCTGTTGTGACGGCGCGGAAGCTGCGCAGTACGGGTGGCCGTGCGGAGCTGTTGTTATATGATCCCGCGAAGGGCACGCAGGCATATGAAACATATGCAAAGGATAATTATATTGCCAGAATCACATGGATGCTGGATGAGCAATAATAGATGATTGGAGACAGAAAAAGAGATGGAAAACGAAACAAATGAACGGTATCTGACCTTTGCGCTCGGAAAGGGCAGGCTGGCAGACCGCACGCTCAGGCTGTTTGAAGAGATCGGCATCACCTGTGAGGAAATGAAGGATAAGGATACGAGAAAACTGATCTTTGTCAACGAGGGGTTAAAGCTGCGGTTCTTTCTTGCAAAGGGACCGGATGTGCCGACCTATGTAGAATACGGTGCCGCGGATATCGGTGTTGTCGGGGAAGATACGATCTTAGAGGAAGGCAGAAATATTTACGAGGTACTTGATCTGGGATTCGGAAAATGCCGGATGTGTGTATGCGGACCGGAGAATGCGCGCGGACTGCTGCAGCACCATGAGCAGATCCGTGTGGCATCAAAGTATCCGCGGATAGCGAAAAACTATTTTTATAATAAAAAGCAGCAGACGGTAGAGATCATCAAGCTGAACGGCTCCATCGAGCTGGCACCGATCGTCGGGCTCGGGGATGTGATCGTGGATATCGTAGAGACCGGATCAACTCTGCGGGAGAACGGATTGCAGGTACTCGAGGAAGTATGTCTGCTATCCGCACGTATGGTGGTGAACCCGGTGAGCATGAAAATGGAAAATGAGCGTATCACAAAGCTGATTGCAGATTTAAAACAGGTTATTCAAAAGGAGAATTGAGATGCGTATTGTACAGTTAAGTAAAGAGACAAAAAGCAATATTTTAGAGGATTTATTAAAGCGCAGCCCGAACAGCTATGGCGAGTATGAGGACCGCGTGGCAGCGATTATCGCAGAGGTGCGGAAAAATAAGGATGCAGCCATTTTTTCCTATACGAGACAGTTTGACGGTGCAGGAATCAGTGCGGACAATCTCGTAGTCACAGCGGAGGAGATCCAGGAGGCATATGATACCGTCGATCCCACCCTGCTGGCAGTCATCCGCAAGGCACTGGTCAATATCCGTGAATACCATGAAAAGCAGCGCCAGTACAGCTGGTT
>CAVHZH010000012.1:0-20403 GCA_963640395.1 Oscillospiraceae bacterium | reverse complement strand
TTTTAGGGCAGAAGGTGACGCCGCTGCAGCGTGTAGGCGTCTATGTACCCGGCGGAAAAGCGGTCTATCCGTCATCCGTACTCATGAATGTAGTGCCGGCAAAGGTGGCAGGTGTCAGCGAGATCATCATGACGACTCCTCCCGGAAAGGACGGCAAGATCTGTGCGTCCACGCTGGTCGCTGCGACAGAGGCCGGTGTAGACCGCATTTATAAGGTCGGCGGTGCACAGGCGATCGCAGCACTTGCGTTCGGTACAGAGAGCGTGCCGAAGGTGGACAAGATCGTCGGTCCCGGAAACATCTACGTTGCACTGGCGAAAAAGGCAGTATTCGGACATGTCAGTATCGATTCGATCGCAGGTCCGAGCGAGATCCTTGTGCTGGCGGACGAGACAGCAAACCCGCGTTATGTGGCAGCCGATCTGCTCTCACAGGCAGAGCATGATGAGATGGCATCCGCGATCCTTGTCACGACGAGCCGCACGCTGGCAGAGCAGGTATCAGAGGAGATCGACCGGTTTGTTGCGGTTCTCAGCAGAAAAGAGATCATCCAGAAATCGCTCGACCATTACGGATATATTCTGGTAGCAGAAAATGAAGAAGAAGCCATTGAGACAGCCAACGACATCGCATCGGAGCATTTGGAGATCGTGATGCGCGACCCGTTTACCGTGATGACAAAGATCCGCAACGCAGGGGCGATCTTCCTCGGTACATACAGCAGTGAGCCGTTAGGCGATTACTTTGCCGGACCAAACCACGTACTTCCGACAAACGGAACCGCCAAGTTTTTCTCTGCACTTTCGGTGGATGATTTTATTAAAAAATCAAGCATTATCTCATATTCGAGAGAGGCATTGGAACCTATTTATAAAGATATCGTACAGTTTGCGGAGTGTGAGCAGTTGACAGCCCATGCCAATTCGATCCGTGTACGGTTTGAGGATCAGTAATTATTTCAGGAAGGTAATAAAAAGAGGCTTATGGATAAAAAAATTCTGGTAGCAACACTTTGCCTAAAGGACGGAAAACCAGTCAGGAGTTATCATGACCTGACGCCGATCGGCGAATTGAGCACCTATGCAAAGATATATAATGACAGTGGTATTGACAAAATATTTGTATTTGACTTATCCGACGATGACGATGAACATGCCAAAAACATAGAGTCGATCCGCGAGCTCAACCGCATGATCGACATTCCGACCTGCGGTGGCGGAAATCTGAGCCGGATGGAGGATGTAAAAAAACTCATTTATGCCGGATGCAAGCAGATCATGTTTAATGCTGCAAAGAGCGGTTGTATTGATCTGGCGCGCATGGCTGCGGAGCGTTACGGAAAGGACCGGATCCTCGTATCTGTGCACAATGTTGATTTTATATTTAAAAATCAGTCAGAGATGAACGAGCTGTTTCACGAGGTGCTCGTCATGGATGAATCCGTGCTGGATGCGGTAGACAATTTATCGAACACGCCTTACGTTGTGATGTACGACGGTTCGGATTTTTCAGAGATCTATGCGCTCTTAGAGCGTGAAAATGCGCGCGGAATCTGCGGCGCGCTGTTCAACGACCCGCAGACCGATATTATGCAGTACAAGACCAATCTGGATGAGGCAGGGCTTTGGATGGATAATTTTAAGCCGGAGCTCCAGTGGTCACAGTTAAAGAAAAATTCGGACGGCATGGTGCCGTGTGTGGTGCAGGATTACCGCACTGACGAGGTGCTGATGGTTGCCTATATGAACGAGGAGGCGTATTACAAGACGCTTTCCAGCGGTAAAATGACCTATTTCAGCCGCAGCCGGAACGAGCTGTGGACAAAGGGGCTAACCTCCGGGCATCTGCAATATGTCAAATCGCTCACGGCTGACTGTGACTATGATACGTTACTCGCGAAGGTATCACAGGTCGGTGTGGCATGTCACACCGGAAATCCGACCTGCTTTTTCAATGAGATCGTGAAAAAAGAGTATGTCGAGAAAAATCCGCTCAAGGTATTTGAAAATAACTATCAGTCACTCATGAACATCAAGACAAACCCGAAGCAGGGCTCCTATATCAGTGATCTGTTTGACGAGGGACTCGATGAGATGTTGAAAAAACTCGGTGAGGAGACGACGGAAGTCGTGATCGCCGCCAAAAATCCAAATCCCGAGCACATCAAGTATGAGATCTCGGATCTGCTGTATTATCTGACCGCGATGATGGTCGAAACCGGGGTGACATGGGAAGATGTCACCAAAGAATTAGCACAGCGTTAAAAATATAGTAACAGTTCAGCCATCACCTACAAAAATGTGTGAATCATGCTTGCATGAATGACTCACACATTTTCACAGATGATGGCTGAACTGTTACCGAAATATATTTTTTTGTTGGTTTTACCAGTTGATTTTTTTGCAGCTTGTGTGTATAATAATGTCCTATTCTTTTTTACCCTGTTGCACAGCTTTCATGCGGTCGGTTTTCAGTGCAACGGAGGAATTTCATGAAAACAAACCATATATTAAAACGATTCAAGCGGAAGAAACAGCTTCTGGCGGCGGCATTAGCGCTTTGCTGCGTGGCTTCAAACACACCGGCAGCCGTATATGCAGGCGATACCTATCAGGAAAGCCAGATCTCATCCGTGTCACTCGACTATGTATCCAATTTAGACATCCATACAACGGACAGTATTTTGCGGCTTTGCGGCAGCACCGGACAGACCTATGCAGTTCCGATTCAGGCAATGACAGACTGCACGATCATTCTGGACAATGTCGTCAATGAGGCAGATCTGACCGTCGCAGACGGCTGTCGTGTGAATGTCCTGCTGCGCGGGAGCAGCAGTCTGAACGACATTCTGGCGGTCGGCGGAGCAGACACAAACATTCTGATCAAGGGCGAGACATCGGATGCGTCGCTTACTGCGGGACAGATCGCCTGCAGCAGCGCGGGTACGACACAGACCGGGGCAAACGTACGGATCGAAGCCTGTACCGTTGTCTGTCAGGAGCTTGGCTGCGGCATGGACGGGATAGATGCTGCGACCAACGGAGGCAGTGCGACGGTCGCAAATGCGCTGCCCGGAAGCAATGCATCGCCCAATGTGTCGGTTTACCGCGCTACATTGACCGTTTCCGGCGATATTGCCTGCGGCGGTAACGGAGTCAGAAGTCAGGGCACATGGTCTGCGAATGCGTCTGACGGAGGCACTGCGGGAGAGGTAGTGATCAACCAGAGCGAGGTATCGGTCGGCGGAAGCATTGCGATCGGTGGAAAAGGCGGGGAAGGCGCGATCGGAACCAGCTATTATGACCATGCTGCCGGTATGACACAGAGCGCACAGCCGGTCTACATCCGCAATCACAGTACGGTTGTTGTTGGCGGAAACGTGGCAAAGCAGCCGGATCTGCCGAAAATCAGCAAAGGCGGTAAGCAGAAGGGTCTTGACGGCGTTACGGTAGAGATTACAGATTCGGCGCTGACTGCAAAGGACATTGCCAGCGGCGGAAACGGGCATAATCTTGTGCGTTCGGAGGTTGCTGCAGGAACCGGAGCCAGCTATGACATCTCGGGAACTGCAGGCGGCAATGGAGGTACGATCATTGCGAAAAACTCCCTGATTACCTGCGAGACAGCCGCCTGCGGTGCAAATGCCGGAGATTATAAAAAGTATGAGGTAAGCATGTACGGAACGACCTCCGGTGATCCTGAGAGTGTCCATCACCCGGCAGACGGTAATGGCGGCTGCATCGACTCAGAGAACAGCGAATGGACGATCACATCCTGTGCGGGTGAGAAAGGCAGCCGTTGGGCGGGTTATGCCAATCCGTCCGTTTACAACGATCAGCGGTTCATCGGCGGTGCGATCAACGGAACCGTAAAGGGTGCGGTGATCACCACGGATCAGACCGCCATTTTAGACGGTGATTTTGTACCATCTGTAGAAGTCAGAAATTCGGAAGAGGCAAGCTGCTCCAAATGTCTGTTAAAGACCGGAGAGGAACTGTCAGATCAGACCGCTTCGGTGTCTGCGAACGAATTGCAGGCATCGACGCGGATGGACGGCAGCGGACAGCTATCCACCTATCTCGGTATCGGAACACAGCGCGTGCGGATCAATGGCAGCCAGACTTACGGGGCAGCGATCCGTGTGAGACGCGCTGCAGAGCATAATACCTTTCAATTACATGCCTACGGACGGCTGGATCTGGCAGCCGCCGGAGCCGAGATTTGCGAAAATTCATACCGTTATCAGGGTGGGACGTATGAGTACGACGGCGACTACACGGTCAGCGGCATCGGTGAAAATACGCTGACGATCGACGGTGGCTCACACCGGCTGGTTTTCGGAGAGACCGAGCTGGACACCTTAGAGATCAAGGGCAACGCGGTTGTCACGGTGAGTCTGGAGGATGAGGTAAAGCTCCGGCAGATTTTGGTCGCAGAGGGAGCAAAGCTGATCTTTGAAGGCGACCGGAAACCGGACTATGAGACATGTGAAGGTTCCGTGAGCGAAGCAGACGGAACGCAGCTATTCCCGGTTACATTTACACTGGATACACCGGACAATTATGACCTGTATATAAACGGAGAGAAGCAGGTGCTCACACCGGAGGATCAGGTGCTTCGGATGCTGCTTCCGGAAGGGGATTGCGAGCTTCGTCTGGAACGCGCGCCGTTCGTTTTTCGCGGTACATGGCAGCTTCATGAGCCGTTGGAGATCAGCCAGTCAGAGCTTCTGTTGGAGCTGAACTGTTCAGTTGCACCGGTTACGATTGCGGACGAGACCGTTTCGCTTGGCGAAGATCAGATCCGTACACAGGCAAATGTGTGTCTGTCACAGGCGGACACTTTAAACAGTGTGACGATCACGAAAAAGGATGCCATTTTATGGCTGGATAAGATCTCGCCGGATATACAGATCTATGTGCCGGAGGATTTTGAGGGAGAAATCCGTGACCTTGCAGGTACACCGATCCGGCTCGTTACGATTTACACCGGAAAAGCAAACTATCCGATCACCTTTGAACTGGACGGAACTTCTTATGAGGTTGTCACAAACGCAGACGGCTATTTTACGTTTGTGGCAACGGTAGGGACACATCAGTTCCAACTGACCATCGATGATGTCAAATATCAACTGTCAGAGTCTCTGGATGTGAGTGCGGATGCCGGAAAAAACAAGTATCAGGAAGAAGCTCTGATCGAGCAGAAGCCGGATACGGGAGATAATACACCATCCGGCGGTACGGATAGCGGCACGGATGGCGGTACGGATAGCGGCACCGGTACAGATCCGACAGATCCGTCCCAGCCGTCTGGCGGGGATGCTTCCACCGGAGGCAGTCCAGGTGGAAGCAGTTCAACTGGAGGCAGTTCAACTGGAGGCAGTTCAACTGGAGGCAGTTCAACTGGAGGTAGTTCAAGTGCAGGCAGTTCAGCCGAAAATACTTCAGGCGGACATACATCTGCCACAGGCACTTCCCATCTGACCGGTACGAAAAACGATGGACAAAAGGATACACAGGAGGAAAATGCGCCGGTATGGGTTCAGGCTTCACAGAAGGGAATTGTATTTCTGGACGAAACGCAGGCGGATGATACGGTCTTTTACACAAAAAAGAAGGTACGTTTTACTGTCACGGTGTCGGACGGTGCAGTATGCAGCTATCAGATCATCCATCAGGACGAGAAAGTCTCACAGACAGGCTTTCTTCCGATGGATAAGCCGTCATTGACGCTCAAGGCGGACAAGAAGGATATGCGTGCGCGGTGTGTGGTTTTCCAGCTTACTTACGGAGATCAGATCATCAGACAGCAGACGAACTATTTTGTGATTGACAGTAAACGTCCGGTCATATCAGGAGTCAGGAATCTGCATATTTATCAGAAAAGCCGCCATATCCATGTGAGCGATCAGTCCGTGCTGCGTGAGATCCGCCTGAACGGGAAAAAGGTGAAGGCTGACTTTACGTTAAAAAAACGGGGCGTCTATATCCTGAAAGCAACGGATCAGGCAGGCAACCGCAGACGGCTGGTGTTCGCGATCTGGTAAACGGTATTTTCCCCGACATATCACGCATAGTTTGTCTGCAACTGCATAAATTTATGTTAACAAAAGTGCTTAGGGAAACGCTGATTAAAGCGTTTTCCACGCCGGATTTGCGCTGCGAAGCAGTAAATTCCCTTGCAAATCCGTGCGATCTCTCAGAGAGTCTGAGAAAATGATGATTTAATCAGCATTTCCTTAGATGCAGGCAATGATGGGAGGGAGAATACACGATGACATACGATCAGATTGATGCACGAAAGGAATACGTCCGCCGGGCAAGGGAATCCTTCCATGCACAGGATAATGGCTGGGAACGCGAAAGCAGCGCACAGGAGGAAGCTGTGCCCGGTCGGACACTGGCACTCCGTATCGTAGTCGGAATCCTGTTGTTTTTACTGTTTATGCTGGCAGATATTACCGATTACAAAATAGGGGACTGCTCAACGGCAGCGATCGTCTCCGGGATTGAAAAAGATGATTATACAAATGCCAAAAAGTATGTTATGATGCTAGTTGCAGATAAATAGTGTAATAAAAGCATGTGGAGGTACTTATGAGCAGACTTGCATTGTCTGATGAGATATTGCTGACGATCGACCAACCGGCACGCTATATCGGCGGGGAATTAAATATGATAAAAAAAGACCCAGCTTCGGTAGATATTCGTTTTGCAATGTGTTTCCCGGATGTGTACGAGATCGGCATGTCGCATCTTGGCATCCAGATTTTATATGATATGTTTAACCGCAGGAGTGATGTGTATTGCGAGCGCGTCTATTCTCCGTGGCCGGATCTGAGCCGGATCATGAAGGAGCAGCAGATTCCGCTGTTTGCGCTTGAGACACAGGATCCGATCAAAGCGTTTGACTTTCTCGGTATTACGATACAGTATGAGATGTGTTATACAAATATTTTACAGGTGCTGGATCTTTCGCAGATTCCGCTCCATGCAAATGAGCGCGGGGAGGATATGCCGATCGTGATCGGTGGCGGTCCCTGTACGTACAATCCGGAGCCGATCGCAGAGTTTTTCGACCTGTTTTATATCGGTGAGGGTGAGATCAGCTATGACGCGTTATTCGCCTTGTATAAACAGTGCAAAAGGGATGGGATTGGCAGGGCAGACTTTTTGCGGCGCGCGGCACAGATTCCCGGCATTTATGTGCCTTCGATGTACGAGGTCACTTACGGCACGGATGGCAGCCTGCGTGCATTTACACCAAAATATGAGGATATTCCGGCAAAGGTAGAAAAGCAGCTAGTCATGGATATGACAAAAGCGCCGTATCCGCAGAAGCCGCTCGTGCCGTTCCTCAAGGCAACGCAGGACCGTGTCGTTTTGGAGATCCAGAGAGGCTGTATCCGCGGCTGCCGGTTCTGTCAGGCAGGCATGATCTACCGCCCGACACGCGAGAAGGATCTCGAACAGCTAAAAAACTACGCCTATGAGATGTTAAAAAGCACCGGTCACGAGGAGATTTCCTTAAGTTCCCTCAGTTCGAGCGATTATTCGCAGTTGGAAGGGCTGGTCAACTTTTTAATTGATAATTTCCACGACAAGGGAGTCAATATCTCCCTCCCGTCGCTGCGTATCGATGCCTTTTCACTGGATGTGATGGGAAAGGTTCAGGATATCAAAAAGAGCAGTTTAACGTTCGCTCCCGAGGCAGGCTCGCAGCGCATGCGTGATGTCATCAACAAAGGACTGACAAAGGATATTATTTTAAACGGTGCGGGGCAGGCGTTTGAGGGCGGCTGGCAGAAGGTAAAACTGTACTTTATGCTCGGACTGCCGACCGAAACTGTAGAGGATATGCAGGCGATCGCAGAGCTCGCCAATGACATTGCCGTGCGCTATTATGAGATACCGAAGGATCAGCGCAACGGAAAATGCCAGATCACGATCTCTACCTCATTTTTTGTGCCGAAGCCGTTTACGCCGTTGCAGTGGGCGCCGATGTGTACGGTGGATGAATATCTCGGAAAAGCAAAGGTCGTCAATGAGGCGGTCAAAAATCAGTTGAACCGCAAGAGTATCCGCTATAACTGGCATGAAGCGGATGTGACGGTACTTGAGGGTGTGTTTGCGCGCGGTGACAGGCGTATCGCAGCCGCGATCGAGCGCGCGTATGAAAAGGGCGCGCTGTTTGATGCGTGGTCTGAATATTTTGACAATGAGCGCTGGCTGGAGGCATTTGCAGAGACCGGTATCGATGTCGCATACTATACGCTGCGCCAGCGGGATCTGGACGAGCTGTTTCCGTGGGATTTTATTGATGCGGGTGTGACGAAGGAGTTTCTTCTGCGCGAATGGAATAAAGCATGTGGGCAGACGGTGACTCCGAACTGCCGCATGAGCTGTTCCGGCTGCGGTGCGAGAAAATATGGAGGAGGTGTGTGCTTTGAAAATCAGAATTAAGTTCGCAAAATCCGGAAACATGAAGTTTATCGGACATCTGGATACGATGCGGTATTTTCAGAAAGCGATGCGCCGGGCAGAGATCGATATTGCCTATTCTGCCGGATTTTCCCCGCACCAGATCATGTCCTTTGCCGCACCGCTCGGAGTCGGCATCACGAGTGACGGCGAATATCTGGACATTGAGGTTCACTCGACCAAATCGACAGCGGATGCGGTCGCTGCCCTGAATGCAGCGATGGTAGATGGATTTTCGGTGCTGGATTACCGCAAGCTGCCGGATAACGCAAAGACAGCGATGTCGATCGTTTCCTGTGCGGATTATACGCTGACGTACCGTGCGGGCTATGAGACAGAGCTTACGCTCGGGCAGCTGCAGGAAGGGGTTCATGCATTTTATGAAGTACCGGAGAAGATCGAGGTCGTAAAACAGACGAAAAAGTCCGAAAAGATCATTGACCTAAAGCAGCTTGTGTATGACTTTCAGGTCGTTTCAGTGGAAGGAAAACCGGCATTTTATCTCAAGGTATCTACCGGAAGCACGGACAACACGAAGCCGGAGCTGGTCATAGAGCACTTTTATAAATATCTCGGTCTGGAGCTGCCTGCCTTTACCTTCCAGACGCATCGGCATGATGTCTATACCGGCACGAAGGAGACCGGTTTTGTCGCATTAAATGATATGGGGGCGGTCATTCCATGAGCCGGCGGCTGGTGATCACCCGGGTGGATCTGTTTGAGCGGCATCCGTTTGTCTGTGCGGTCTGTGAGGATCACAAAATGCTGGAGGCACAGGGCATACCGGAGCATGCGCCCACCCGGATCTTAAATAATATTTATGTGGCACGTGTTTCACAGGTTGTAAAAAATATCGGGGCGGCATTTGTCGAGATCGAGAAAGGAAAAAAATGCTTTCTGCCGCTGTCTGATGCGGAACATGCAGTGTTTGTCAAGCGGATCTCACAAAAGCAGGTGCTCGCGCAGGGGGATGAGCTTTTGGTGCAGGTGGTACGTGAGGCGGTAAAGACCAAAGACCCGCAGGTATCGACGAATCTATCCCTGCCCGGCAGCTACTGTGTCGTGACCAGCGGCAGGCACGGGTTAGGTGTGTCCAACAAGCTCGATGCACCGACGCGCAGCCGGCTGAAGGAGGCGGTGAACGGCATCTACGACAGCACTCTGGGACTGATTATCCGCACGAATGCGGCACAGGTCTCGGAGGCTGTGCTGGCAGACGAGGTGACAAGTCTCCAGCAGCAGATGCGCAAGCTGCTGCAATATGCACCGTACCGGAGCCTGTACTCCGTATTGTATGAGGCAGAACCGGAATATGTGAGGATTCTGCAGAATCAGCCGTTGGATGGAACAGGCGGACTCGAACAGGTCGTCACGGATGATCCAGAGGTATACGCCGCCCTGCTGCGGTTTGCAGATACCCATGTACAGCCGGGCTTAAAGGATAAGCTGTGCTTTTATGAGGATCCCCAGTTGGAGCTGCAGAAGCTGTATGGACTCCAGCTACAATTAGAGCGTGCCCTGCAGAAAACGGTATGGTTAAAATCCGGCGCAAATCTGGTCATTGAGCCGACCGAGGCGCTGACTGTCATTGATGTCAACAGCGCAAAGCATATCGGTAAAAAGCAGCCGCAGCAACAGCATCTGCAGGTAAACCTTGAAGCGGCGCAGGAGATTGCAAGGCAGATCCGCCTGCGTAACCTCTCCGGCATCATCATCATTGATTTTATTGATCTGGATGCAAAGGAGGACCGGCAGCTATTGCTGCGCGAAATGCGGAAGCTGGTACGGACGGATTCCGTCAAAACCGAGGTGATAGACCTGACCAGACTTGGTCTGATGGAGCTGACCAGAAAGAAGGTGCACAAACCGCTGCAGGAACAGTTTGCGGTGGGACAGGCATGATGGATCTACAATTATAACAGTTCAGCAAGCATGATTCGCACATTTTTGCCCGTGATGGCTGAACTGTATAAAAAATGTTAAAAAGTCGAGAAAAACAGTTGACGAGCACCCTTTGAAATGCTATGATACAGAGGTATGCCGCACAGTGAGGTCTGAAAGTGTGTTCTTTTTTACGGACACCACCACAACTGGCGAGTAATGATAAAATAGGAGGTGCCATATGTACGCAATTATAGCAACAGGTGGTAAGCAGTACAAAGTATCCGAGGGCGATATCATTACCATTGAAAAGCTTGGTGTAGAAGCTGGCGAGACTGTTACTTTTGATCAGGTGATTGCTGTAAACGACGGAACCATGAAGGTTGCAGATGCTGTCAAGGACGCAACTGTAACTGCAAGCGTTGTAAAAGAAGGACGCGGCAGAAAGGTTATCGTTTACAAGTATAAGAGAAAAACCGGTTATCATAAGAAGAACGGTCACAGACAGGCTTTCACTCAGGTGAAGATTGAAAAGATTAATGGCTAATTGATACTGGTGAATTGTTATGACACATATAACGATTTACACAAATCAAGAAACAGCATTTACAGGTTTTTCCTGCGAGGGACATGCCGGATATGCGGATGCGGGTGAGGACATTGTATGTGCGGGTATTTCAACGCTCGTGATCAATACGATCAACGCGGTGGAACAACTGACACCGACAACAGTTTTCGCAGATGCCGATCCGGACGAGGGGGTGATTCATGTGAACTTCCCGTCCGGGTGTGAAGCTCAGGCAAAGCTTTTAGTAGATGCGATGATTTTAGGCTTACAAGGAATACAAACAAATTACGGGAAGAAATTCCTGACACTAGATTTTAAGGAGGTGTAACCAATGTTTGAATTGAACCTTCAGTTTTTTGCACATAAAAAGGGAGTTGGATCTACCAAGAACGGTCGTGATTCCGAGTCAAAGAGATTAGGTGCAAAGAGAGCAGACGGACAGTTCGTAAAGGCTGGTAATATCATTTACAGACAGCGTGGAACCAAGATCCATCCCGGCGTGAACGTTGGAATCGGCGGCGATGATACTTTATTCGCTCTGACAAGTGGTATTTTAAGATTTGAGAGAAAGGGTAGAGACAAGAAACAGGCTTGTGTTTATCCGGTAGCTGAAAACGAATAAGAATCAGGTGGGCTGTTGCAGTTTTTGTAACAGCTCATTTTTTACCATCATATTTTAGGAGACGATTATGTTTGCTGATACAGCAAAAATTATTATAAAATCTGGAAAAGGCGGCAACGGGCACGTGAGCTTCCGCCGTGAAAAATATGTGCCGGACGGCGGCCCGGATGGTGGTGACGGCGGCAAGGGCGGCGATGTGATCTTTGAGGTGGATGAAAGCCTGAATACGTTAAACGATTACCGCCACAGACGCAAATTTGCGGCACAGGCTGGTGAGGAAGGCGGCAAAAAGAACTGTCACGGCAAAAAGGGAGAGGATCTGATCTTAAAAGTCCCTGCCGGAACGATTATCCGTGACGCACTGACCAATCAGGTCATTGCC
Source organism: Oscillospiraceae bacterium (assembly GCA_963640395.1). Classification (GTDB taxonomy): domain Bacteria; phylum Bacillota; class Clostridia; order Lachnospirales; family Lachnospiraceae; genus W0P33-017. The sequence goes on along the minus strand of CAVHZH010000012.1, from coordinate 8,470 downwards.
GATATGTCCGGTGAGAACAAGCGCCAGATCATTCTGCGCGGCGGCAAGGGCGGACTTGGCAACCAACATTTTGCTACCTCTACGATGCAGGCACCGAAGTACGCGCAGCCGGGACAGGAAGCGATTGAACTGGAGGTTTATCTTGAGCTGAAGGTCATCGCAGATGTCGGTCTTGTAGGATTTCCGAATGTCGGAAAATCGACATTTTTATCACGTGTGACCAATGCACAGCCGAAAATCGCCAACTATCACTTTACAACGCTGAACCCGAATTTGGGTGTTGTGGATATGGGCTGGGGAGACGGCTTTGTGATCGCAGATATTCCCGGACTGATCGAGGGGGCATCTGAGGGTATCGGACTCGGACACGAATTCTTAAAGCATGTACAGCGCTGCAAGGTGCTCATTCATATGGTAGATGCCGCTTCGGTTGAGGGACGTGACCCGATCGCGGACATTCATGCGATCTGCAAGGAGCTTGAGGCATTTGACCCTGCTCTTTTAGAGAAGCCTCAGGTGATCGCTGCGAATAAGATCGACGCTTTTTACGAGGGCGAGAACGAGACGATCGCGGCATTGCGTGCGGAGTTTGAGCCAAAGGGCTGGAGCGTATATCCGATCTCTGCGGTCAGCGGAGCCGGTGTCAAGGAGCTCATCAGTGCGGTCAAACAGATGTTAGATCAGATGGACGATACACCTGTTTATTATGAGCAGGAGTATTTCCCTGAGCTTCATGTGTTTGAAAACGAGGCATATACCGTATCCTACGATGAGGAAAAGCAGGAATATGTTGTGGAAGGACCGAAGATCGAAAAGATGCTCGGTTATACGAATATCGAATCGGAAAAGGGCTTTTTGTTCTTCCAGAAATTTTTAAGGGAACAGGGTATTTTAAAAGAGCTGGAGGATCGTGGCATTCAGGACGGTGATACCGTGCGCATGTATGGTCTGAGCTTTGATTATTATAAATAATGGGAGGAAAACCATGAATTTCACAAGCAAACAGCGCTCTTATTTGAAGGGGCTTGCCAGTACGGAGGATGCGATCTTCCAGATCGGCAAGGCATCGATCACACCGTCGATGGTACAGGCGATTGACGATGCGATTGAAAAACGCGAGCTGATCAAGATTTCCGTATTGAAAAACTGTATGGATGATCCGCATGAGCTGGCAACGATCATTGCCGAGCGCACACATTCCAATGTGGTGATCGTGATCGGAAAAAAGATTGTTTTATATCGTCCGAATAAGAAAAATCCGAAAATTGTACTTCCGAAATAGGAGGCGGCTTTTATGAAGAAGGTCGGTATCATGGGTGGTACGTTCAATCCGATCCACAACGGGCATCTGCTGATCGCCGAGAACGCATATGAACAGCTCGGATTGAACGAAGTACGGTTTGTGCCAACCGGCAAGGCACCGCACAAACAGGGACAACACATTATAAACGGCGCGGATCGCATGCGTATGGTGGAGCTGGCGATCGCTGGCAATCCGGCATTTTCTGTCGATGACAGGGAGCTGCGCAGCGACAGATTAAGCTATTCCTATCTGACATTGGAGCAGCTACGGGCGGAGGCATCGGACGACCGGCTGTATTTTATCATGGGCGGTGATTCGCTGCGCGATTTCAAGACATGGTATCACCCGGAGCGGATCTGCCGCTGTGCGACTCTCGTTGCAGCGATCCGCGATGCGTGTGACAGGGAACACCTTGAGATGTATGCGAAGGAGCTGCGGGAGCAATATGCGGCAGATGTGTGTCTGATCGATACCCCCAATCTATCTGTCACATCGAGTGAGCTGCGGCTGCGTGCTGCAACGGGCAGATCGATCCGCTATCAGGTTCCGGATGCGGTGCGCGATTATATTTTAGAAAAACAATTATATCAGGAAGTATACGTGTAATGAATGATAAAATTCTGGATTTACAGAAAAAAATGAAAAAAAAGCTCAATGAATACCGTTATGAGCACACATTAGGTGTTATGTATACGTCAGCGGCGCTTGCCATGCGTCATGGTGTTGATCTGGAGCAGGCACTTTTAGCCGGGTTGCTCCACGACTGTGCAAAATGCTATTCGGATGCGAAAAAGTTTGAATTATGTAAAAAATACGGTATCGTGTTGACAGAGGTAGAACGGCAGAATACAGCCTTGATCCATGCAAAGCTGGGAGCGGTTCTTGCCCGTGAAAAATATGGGATAGACAGCGAGGATGTCTGTCAGGCGATCGCAACACACACGACCGGCGCACCGGCGATGAAGCCGTTGCAGCAGATCGTTTTTATTGCAGATTATATTGAGCCGCACCGTGACCGGGCACAGCATCTGGACGAGATCCGCTATGCGGCATTTCAGAATCTGGATGAGGCATGTGAAATGATTTTGACTGACACGTTAAATTATCTGTCGGATTCACCGGATACGGTCGATCCGATGACACAGGAAACTTACAGGTATTATCATCAGAAGGGAGAAACGAACAATGGCTGAAAGTGCAAAATTTGCAAGGGTGGCTTATGAAGCCTTAGCGGATAAGAAGGGTGAAAATATTAAGATTATTGACATCAGCGAAATTTCACCGATCGCAGATTATTTCATCATCGCAGATGGTGCGAACCAGAACCAACTGCAGGCAATGTGCGATGCCGTGGAAGAAGAATTGTACAAGGCGGGCTGCCAGTTAAAGCAGACCGAGGGAAACCGCAGCTCCACATGGATTTTGATGGATTACGGCGATGTGGTTGTGCATGTGTTCTCAAAAGAGGATCGTCTGTTTTATGATTTAGAGCGTATCTGGACAGATGGAAAAGAAGTATCTGCGAATGAATTATAAAATAAATGAGCTGCCGTCTGGCAGCTCATTTATTTTATAATAGGAAACTCCTATCATATAAAACTTAATGGAAAAGTCTGAAAACACCGAATACCTTTCCTAAAACCTCACAGTGATCCACGATGATCGGATCCATCGCGTCATTCTCAGGCTGCAGGCGGTAATGACCGTCCTCCTTGTAAAATGTCTTTACGGTCGCGGAATCCTCAACGAGCGCGACAACCATATCACCGTTTCTGGCATCGGACTGTCTCTGGACGAGTACCGAATCTCCATTCAGGATACCGGCATTGATCATACTCTCACCCTTTACCTTCAGCATAAATGTCTCTGCATTCGGCATATATTCTGCCGGGATTGGGAAATAATCCTGAATATTCTGCTCGGCAAGGATCGGCTCACCGGCTGCTACCTGTCCGATGACCGGGACATTTACAACATCCCGTCGTGTGAGATTAAATTCATCATCCAAAATCTCGATCGCACGGGGCTTTGTCGGATCACGGCGGATATAACCGTTCTTCTCAAGTGTCTCCAGATGGGAGTGGACGGATGAAGTAGACTTTAGCTTTACCGCTTCGCAGATCTCGCGTACTGCCGGCGGATAGCCGCGCTGTAAGATCTGTTGTTTGATATATTCTAAAATTTCGCGTTGCTTGTCGCTGATTTTTCCATTTGACATAAATGATCCTCCTAAACCGGAACCGAAAAGTACCGGATGCATGTGTTCGGTTTCTATTTTTTAGTGTATCATATGAAGCCCGAAAAATCAAACATATATTCCGAAAATTTGTTCGATTCTTTCATTGACAAACAAGTGTTCTGGTGGTATATTGATAGCAGAACAGCTGTTCGGAGACGGAGGACATACTTATGAAAGCTTTACATGATATTTCTAACAATCATTTTTCAATCCGGAATCTTTTCTTTGCACTCGTGACATTGTGCGTGATTTTAATTTGTACCGTTTCTTTCAGCGCGGCAGCGACGGCAGGACATACACAGGCGGCACAGCGTCAGACACAGACGACCTATGAGAGCGTATATGTCAGCGGTGGCGACTCGCTGTGGAGTCTTGCGCAGCAGTACCGTGGCACTGCGAATACCGAACAGTTTGTAGAACAGATGAAGGTGTTGAACGGACTTGATTCAGACTGCATTCAGGCGGGGGCGTACCTGCTGGTTCCGGTCGAGACGGTATTATAGCTTGACAAACATAAAAATATAGCCTATGATAACAACGGTTCAAATCCGGTAGTCAAGACTCGCTCGCGAGTCTTGCGCGCCGGATTCGAGTCTGCTTTAGCAGACATATACCTCTTCGAATCCGTGTGCATCCTCGCGGAGCGTTTAACTCAGTCGGAGCTTGAACCCCGACTGAGTTAAAATGTGACGATTGCTTTTGCCCTTCGATCAGACAGGCAGAAGCGATGATTCGGAAGTTATCAGGTTATTATCAGGCTATTATAGGAGGTGAGGAATATGGACGGTTGTGGTAGTCCAAGTCGAAGTAGTATCATTTGCGGTGACAGGCAGAGAATCTATCAGACACAGCAGGTTCATGATTTTCTGAATACAGACACGCTGATGTTACCTGATTGATAATTGATGTGCCGTGCATATATGATAGGCGCGCATAGAACGCAGCGGCGCTGCTTTCTATGCTTGGCATAGCGTCAGGTACAAAAGAGTTTGTAAGTGATTCTGTTTCTATTGTCTGACACCGCATAAAATAAGCAAATTTACACGATAACTGGTAAAGAGGGCTTTTTTGAAAGCGGTGTTTTTTTGCACACTTTTTTAGGCAGAAAGGAGACAGATCATATGAACAGAACAACCAATGAATCATTGAACAGACATAGTTATACCGATGAATTACTGGCGATTATCCGCCAATATATCAGGAATACCTCCGATCATGCTTCTGCGGAGCAGCTCTTAGCACAGCTCGCCGATTACCATGAGAATGATATTGCAGAGGCATTGCAGCAGCTAGCTGCTGATGAGCGCAGAGTGTTATATCCGGTGTTAGGTGTCCAGCGGCTGGCGGAGATCATCCCCTATATGGATCACGCCGGTGCATTTTTAGAGGAACTGGATTTACAGATGACAGCAGATGTCCTCTCTGAGATGGATTCGGATGATGCGGTCGATGTCCTTGAAACGGTTAACCCGGCATTGCGTAGCCGTCTGGCAGGGCTGCTCGATACCGATGCACGGGATGATCTGCACATGCTCTTATCTTATGAGGAGGATGAGATCGGAAGCAAAATGACGACCAATTATATCGTCATTGAGCGCCACCTCACGATTCGTCAGGCGATGCATGAGCTGATCCGGCAGGCTGGCGAAAATGACAACCTGTTGACGGTCTATGTAGTAGATGAACAGGGATGCTTCTACGGTGCGATTGAGCTGACTGATCTCATTGCCGCGCGTGAAAATGATGAGTTAGAGAAGCTGATCAGTAAATCCTATCCGTATGTGAACGAGCATGAGCGGCTGGAGGATTGCGTAGAGCGTATCAAGGACTATGCGGAGGATTCCATCCCGGTATTATCGGATCAGGGGCATCTGATCGGTGCGATCACGGCACAGGATATCATAGAGTTTGTAGATGAGGAACTCGGCGAGGATTATGCAAAGCTGGCAGGTCTGACCGAGAGCGAGGATCTGAATGAGACTTCTGTTGAGAGTATGAAAAAGCGGCTTCCGTGGCTGATCATCCTGCTGTTTTTAGGCATGGGTGTATCCTCTGTGGTCGGCGCATTTGAATCCATCGTAGCGGTCGTTCCGGTCGTGATCTGTTTTCAGTCATTGATTCTGGATATGGCAGGAAATGTCGGCACACAGTCGTTAGCAGTTACGATCCGCGTACTGGTGGACGAGCAGTTGACCGGAAAACAAAAGTTTTTCCTTGTCGTGAAAGAGACAAAGGTAGGATTTTTAAATGGACTGTTTCTGGCAGTTCTGGCATTTATATTTGTCGGATGTTATACCTATCTGTTTAAATATCATATTCTGACAAAGGCATTTTTGATCTCCGGATGCGTTGGAATCTCGCTGCTCGTTTCCATGATCATATCCAGCCTGGTCGGGACGTTGGTTCCTATGGCGTTTCATAAGATCCACATTGATCCTGCCGTTGCCTCCGGACCGCTCATTACAACGATGAATGATCTGGTGGCGGTGCTGACCTATTATGGTCTGGCATGGCTGATGCTGATCGAAATCTTTCCGATCTGAATACGGATTTTCGTATTTAGGGATAGAATTTTGACAGAAAATGCTATACAATGGATAGCAGTAGATAAAGATCATCTGGAGGAGGTATTTTCATATGGGACTTATTAAAGCAGCAATCGGCGCAGTCGGCGGTACACTCGCAGACCAGTGGAAAGAGTTTATCTATTGTGATTCGCTTTCAGCCGATACATTACTCGTTCGCGGACAGAAGCGTGTCGGCAAACGTTCATCAAACACCAAAGGAAATGACAATATCATCACTCAGGGCAGCAAGATCGCAGTGTCAGCCGGACAGTGCATGGTGATCGTAGAGCAGGGAAAGATCGTTGATGTCTGTGCAGAGCCGGGCGAATACATCTTTGACGCATCTACGGAGCCGAGCATCTTTACCGGTGATCTCGGAGACAGCGTGCGAAAGACATTTGCGACGATTGATGAGCGGTTTTCATTTGGCGGTGACACCGGAAAGGATCAGCGCGTCTACTTCATCAACTTAAAAGAAATGATGGATAACAAATTTGGAACACCTACCCCGATTCCGTTTCGTGTCGTAGATACGAATATCGGTCTGGATCTGGATGTATCCGTGCGTGCTTCCGGTGTATATTCCTATAAGATTGTAGATCCGATCCTGTTTTTCTCCAGTGTATCCGGCAATGTAAAGCATGCATTCACGCGCGATGAGATTGATGCGCAGTTAAAAACAGAGTTTGTCAGTGCCTTGCAGCCTGCATTCGGCCGCCTGTCAGACCTCGGACTGAGACCGAACCAGATTCCCCAGCACACGACAGAGCTGGAAAGTGCAATGAATCAGGCATTATCCGAAAAGTGGACAGCGCTGCGTGGCTTGAAGATCATATCTGTGGCGCTCGGCAGTGTGACGTTGCCGCCGGAGGATCAGGAAATGATCAAAAAGGCACAGCAGGCAGCGATTCTGCGCGACCCTACGATGGCAGCGGCAACACTTGCTGGTGCACAGGCAGATGCTATGCGCACGGCGGCAGGCAATTCCGCAGGCGCGATGACAGGCTTTATGGGTATGAATATGGCGATGAATGCCGGTGGCATGAACGCCCAGAACCTGTATGCTATTGGGCAACAGCAACAGGCAATGCAGCAACAACAGCAGCAACCGGTTCAGCAGCCCCAGCAGCCGGTACAGAACGCACAGCAGGGCGGCTGGCAGTGTAGCTGCGGTACAGTCACAACCGGTAATTTCTGCCCGAATTGCGGTTCACCCAAGCCGCAGCCCAGTAGCTGGCAGTGTAGCTGTGGTACGGTCAATCAGGGTAATTTCTGCCAGAACTGCGGTGCAAGGAGACCGTAACTGACTGTGTGGACTACACCTGAATACAAACAGACTGACAATAACAAAAAACCCTGGGAAATCATTCCTGGGGTTTTTCACGTAGCTGTACGACACGACCTGCCATGCGGCGGCGTTCGTCAGCCTGTGCAGCATAATGCTTTCTGGTTGTATTGACGTCCTTATGGCCGAGTACATCCGCCACAAGATAAATATCGCCTGTTTCCTGATACAGCGTCGTACCATAGGTACTGCGCAGCTTGTGGGGGGTGATGTTTTTCACCGTCGTCACCAGTCTGGAATATTTTTTTACGAGATTTTCAACCGAACGCACCTGCATCCGCTTTTTCTGCATTGATAAAAAGAGGGCATTGCCGTGTCCCTCCACAGCCTCGATCGTTTCGCGCTCTTCCAGATAATCGAGCAGCGCATCTGCGACCTCATCGCCAAAATATACAACAACCTCTGCGCCGCCTTTGCGGTGGATTTTGATCCCATTATTTTTAAAATCCAGATCATCGATATCGAGCCCGACACATTCCGACACACGGATTCCGGTACCCAGCAGCAGCGTCATGATCGCCAGATCACGCTTTTTAGTCTGTTCATGATACATTTTCTGGCGCTCTGTCAGCTTTTCTCCGGATTCCACCTGATCTAACAGCAATGCAACCTCATCCACATCGAGCCGCGTAATACTTTTATCGTGAATTTTCGGTGTAGAAACGAGGGACGGCGGATTTTTCGTAATCAGCTCTTTTTTGAAAAAATAATTGTACAGACTGCGCAGGCTGGAGAGCTTTCTGGCAACACCGCGCTCATCATTGGTGTGTTCCGCACCGTTTTTCTCATAATATTTTAAGTAGGACAGATATTCTTCGATATCCAGCGCTGTCACCTCATCCAAAAGTGTCAACGGATATTCGGTGATGTTCATTTTCCGATAAACCGGATTATTATCATGTATATATTCAAAGAAAATACCCAGATCATAGGCATATGCCAGACGGGTACGAGAGGAGGTCGTAGGCTCAATGCCGACAAAATATTCCCTGCAGAACCGCGGCAGTACCTGAAGC
>CAVHZH010000011.1:0-37251 GCA_963640395.1 Oscillospiraceae bacterium | reverse complement strand
CTGGCGGCACTAGATAAAGTGTCCGATAAATGACTGCCTGTGGATCGGTGTCGCACCGAGCCGCTTCAATGCATCGATATGTGCCGCCGAGCCGTAGCCCTTATTTTCTGCAAATGCATAACCCGGATACTGCCTGTCATAATCCACCATCATGCGATCCCTCGTCACCTTTGCGATAATGCTCGCTGCCCCGATCGAGATACTTTTCGCATCCCCCTTGATGATCGGCACCTGCGGGATATCCACCTGCGAGATCGTCACTGCATCATTTAATAATAGATCAGGTGTTACCCGCAAATTGTTGATCGCCTCGCGCATTGCTTCGTAGGTCGCCTGCAAAATATTGATCTCATCGATCCGCTGCGGCGATGCCTGCCCGATCCCGACTGCAACCGCCCGTTCCATGATGATATCATACAATTCCTCCCGCTTTGCGGCAGAGAGCTTTTTCGAGTCATTGATATACAGTATCCCGCAGTTTTTCGGTAAAATGACCGCGCCTGCCACGACAGGTCCGGCGAGCGGACCTCTGCCGACTTCATCGATCCCGCAAATATACGCCGCCTGCGCATATTGTCTCTCGTAGGCTTGCAGCTCGTAGATCCGCTTTTTTTCTGCCTCGAGCTTTTGCAAACGCTTCTCTGCCTGCTCTACGAGCTTTTTTACTCCGGCGCGCCCGTCTGACTGATAGTTCTCTATAAATGCGGATAACCGCTCATCCGCCGTATTTTTTAATTCCTCTTTGACCGCTCCGATCTTTTTTTCCTGTGCACTCATGTGTTTTCATCCTGTTCCATTCTGCATCACTGTGTCCCTTCACAGTGTCTTTTCCGTCAGGTTTCATACTCCTCCGGTCTCTCCAGTGTGATGTGTCCGATCGTACCGTTTCGGAACTCATCGAGCAAAAGCGCCGCTGCCTTGGAATAATCCAGCTCGCCGCCCTTTTTGATGCAGGAACGGTTCGCTGCGATCTGCTCCAACATCCGCACCGCATTCTCCGTCTCCGTAAGCTCATAGCGCGCCTGCAATGCCTGCGCATCAGCCGGATGACGCTGCAGCAGCCGGATCAGCTCCAGACTCATCTCATCGATGTTTAATATCTCGTCCTTGATCGACCCGATCAGCGCCAGCTTGAGCCCGACACTCTGATCCTCGAATTTCGGCCATAGAATACCGGGTGTGTCCAACAGCTCCACGCTCTTGTTCAGGCGAATCCACTGCTTGCCCTTTGTCACACCGGGCTTGTTTCCGGTCTTGGCACATGCTTTTCCTGCAAAGGAATTGATAAAGGTCGATTTGCCGACATTCGGAATGCCGACGACCATCGCACGAACCGGGCGGTTTTTGATGCCGCGCCGTCTGTCGCGCTCGATTTTTTCCTTACATGCCTCTAGAATGGCATTGTTGACCGGCTTGATCTGCGCCTTGCTGCGCGCATCCATCCGCACGACCGTATAACCCTTTTTCTCAAAATATTCCGTCCATGCCTGATTTGCCTGCCTGTCCGCAAGATCCGCTTTATTCAGCAGGATCAGGCGTGCTTTGTTTTTCCCTAGCTCATCGATATCCGGATTGCGGCTGCTCATCGGAATCCGCGCGTCTACCAGCTCGATCACGAGGTCAACGAGCTTGATATCCTCCTGCATCTGGCGTTTTGCTTTGGTCATATGACCGGGGTACCACTGAAATTGCATCTGTTTTCTCCTATTTTATGAATCCTGCATCGGAGAGCGGCAGCAGCTTGAACCATGCCTTTCCGATGATATAATCTGATTTTACATTGCCGATATTGGCAAACCGGCTGTCCTCACTGCCCGACGGGTTATCTCCCATCACAAAATACTCGTCCGCGTCGAGCGTGATCTTTTCTGCTGCCACGCCCGGATCTGAGATCGTTCCGGTGAAATGCACATTGTCCGCCGGCGCATCATTGACATAGATCACTCCGTCTATGATCTGGACGGTATCTCCGCCTGTCGCGATCACACGCTTTACATAGTAGTGGGATTTCTCGTTGCCGTTCGGCAAAAATACGATGACATCGCCGGTCTTTGGTTTGCTGACCTTGTATATAAAACGATTGATCAGCACCTGATCCCCATCCTGTAGCTGCTCGCCCATCGACTGTCCGACAATCGTCGTCCGCACTCCTATAAAATAGACAACTACGCCTGCCAGCGCTATTACGATCGCGAGTTCTACGATCCATGTGGCGATCTCGCGCAGGAGCGGAATGTTTATCTGCCGTTTCTTTTTCCTGAAATTCAGTCCTTTTCTTCGTGCCATATGGCTGATTCCTCCTGTGGCTGCTGCCCTGACGGGACATGCCCCTTCGCTTCAAGCAGTTGCCAGTATTTATTGTATAACGAAAAAAGGACAAATACAACCGTATCTGCCCTTTCTTTACACAGTTTCAGTAACAGTTCAGCCCGCGCCATTCGAGGAGACGCCTGACGGTGTTTTCCCACTGTTACCGGTCTAACACTATTTTACCAGCTCTTTTACCTTTGCTGCCTTACCGATACGTCCACGTAAGTAGTTCAGCTTTGCACGGCGAACCTTACCACGACGAACGACTTCGATCTTCTCTACGTTGGGAGAATGTAACGGCCAAGTCTTTTCTACGCCTACACCGTTAGATAACTTTCTGACTGTGAATGTCTCACGGTTGCTGCTTCCCTGTCTCTTTAATACAGTTCCCTCGAATACCTGTACACGCTCGCGGTTGCCCTCGATGATCTTTCCGTATACTTTTACGGTATCACCTACGTGGAACTCAGAGATCTGCTCTTTCATCTGAGCTGCCTCAATGTTCTTGATGATTTCTGTGTTATTCATTTTGTGACCTCCTGTTATTTTGATGTTCTTAAAATGCCATTCTTTGCATTCCAGAGGACCATCGCCTATTTTCACAACAGATTGATTCTATCAGATTGTCATATGTTTTGCAAGGGTTTTCGTTAAATATGTCATTTTAACTCCCGTTTTGTGATCTCGCCCGCAAAAGCAATAATTCTTTTTCCGATAACTGTGCCTTTTCCAGCAGATCCGGTCTGCGGTCTGCGGTGCGCAGAACCGACTGCTCCCTGCGCCATGCATCTACCTTCGCATGGTCGCCGGACAAGAGGATCGACGGCACTTTTTTGCCATTCCATTCCTCGGGACGCGAATACTGCGGATACTCTAATAGATTGCCCTCTAATGATTCCGTGCTGCCGGACTCATCGTTTGTGAGCACGCCCGGAACCATGCGACTGATCGCATCGACCATAACCATCGCGGGCAGCTCGCCCCCGGTCAGCACATAGTCCCCGATCGAGACGTAGTCCGTAACGATCTCCTCGAGCACACGCTCGTCGATCCCCTCATAGTGTCCGCACAGCAGGATCAGATCCTTTTCCAATGCCAGCTCCTTTGCCTGCGGCTGGGAAAAAATGCCCCCCTGCGGTGTCAGGTAGACCGTGCGCGGCTTGTAACCGATGCGATTGGCGACCGTGCGCCACGCATCATAGACCGGCTGTGCCTGCATGACCATGCCAGCGCCGCCGCCATACGGATAATCGTCAACCTTTTTATGTTTGTCCAGTGTGTAGTCCCTGATATTGATGCAGTCGATCGTGACAAGCCCCTTGTCAGCAGCGCGCCCGATGATACTCGTATTCAGTCCCTGCGATACCATATCCGGAAACAGTGTTAATATATGAAAATTCATGATCTAATCCCTTTTATTTAACTCGCGCAGTCCCGGCAGCAGATGCAGTGTCATATAGCCACCTTCGATATTGACCTCCTGCACGCAATCGTGGATCGCGGGCACGAGCAGCTCGTCGTTTTCCGGTGTTTTGATGACATATACATCGTTTGCTCCGGTCGTGAGTACATCAGCGAGTGTGCCGAGTGTCTCGCCTTCGTCGCTTTTTGCGGTCAGTCCGATAAGATCTGCCACAAAATACTCATTTTCCCCCAGCTCCACTGCGTGCTCACGCGTGACATAGAGATTGCACTTTTTGTACTGCTCGATGTCGTTGATATTGTCATAATTCTTGAATTTTACGATCACGAGGTTTTTGAAATAGCGGACGCGCTCGACCTCCAGATGCAGAAAGCTGCCGTCCTTTTTCTGTAATTCGACCTCTGACAGATCGTCGTAACGGGATGCGTTGTCGGTCGTCGGAAATACCTTGACCTCGCCGCGCAGTCCGTGTGTATCTAAAATTGCACCTACCTGCAATAAATCTTCCATATTGATATTCTCCTTGCTGTACTTGTGTATATATTAGGTGATTGCAAAATTATTTTCGTTAGACCTTGGGTCATGCAAGTACATTGGCAAGAGGTCGCAGCTCCCGCAAGCATGTCTGTTTTGCTTTCATTGCACGAACCATTCCGATGAGCCTCCACAAAACAAGAAACGCATGCGTGACTGCGCAAAGCGTATCAACACATGCATCTCAATGGCTACTGCATGATATCCACAATAACCTTCTTTTCACTTTTTGAGGCTGCTGCTTTCACAACAGAACGGATTGCTTTCGCAATTCGACCCTGTTTACCGATTACCTTCCCCATATCGGACTGTGCAACGTGAAGCTCCACAACGATGGATTTGTCGGTCTCTGTCTCAGTGACTGCGACCTGATCCGGGTAATCGACCAAAGCTTTTGCGATTACTTCCACTAATTCCTTCATTGGTCTACCTCACTTATTTTTCGATACCAGCTAACTTGAAAATCTTTGCAACAGTTTCGGTAGGCTGTGCACCGTTTGCTAACCACTTCTTAGCTGCCTCTGCATCTACGTGATACTCGCTGGGATCCTTTGTCGGATCGTAAGTACCGATCTCATCGATGCTCTGACCGTTACGTGCAGTTCTTGAATCTGCAACAACGATTCTATAGAAAGGAGCCTTCTTCTGTCCTAATCTCTTTAATCTGATCTTTACTGCCATTTTCTTTCACCTCCTTGGAATTTTCTTTTATCTATGGTTAAAATGGTAATTTAAATCTTCCCATTTTACCGCCTCTGCCTTTCATCATACCCGGCATCTGCTTCATCATCTTGCGCGCCTGCTCAAACTGCTTGACCAGCCGGTTGACCTCTGAGATGTCCACGCCCGCACCGTTTGCGATTCTGCGCTTTCTGCTCGGGTTGAGTACGTTCGGATTTGCCCGCTCCTGCGGAGTCATGGAATAGATGATCGCCTCGATACGCGCCATCTTTTTCTCATCCATCGCATTTTCAATCTCTGCCATCTGCGCACCGCCCATGCCCGGCATCATGCCTAGCACACTGCTCAGTCCGCCCAGCTTTTTCATCTGGTTCATTGACTCGAGATAGTCGTCGAAGGAGAACTCTGCCTTTTTGAGACGCTGCTCCATCTCCTTTGCCTTGTCCGCATCCAGCTGTGCCTCTGCCTTTTCAATAAGCGTGAGCACATCGCCCATGCCGAGGATTCTGGATGCCATACGATCGGGATAAAACTGCTCCAGATCGGAGAGCTTTTCGCCCATGCCGACATATAAAATCGGCTTTCCGGTCACTGCCCGGATGGATAGCGCCGCACCGCCTCTGGTGTCGCCGTCCAGCTTTGTCAGAATCACGCCGTCGATACCGATCTTCTCGTCAAAGGTCTTGGCGACATTGACTGCATCCTGACCTGTCATGGCATCTACGATAAGGATCGTCTGTGCCACATCTACCTGTTCTTTAATAGAAACAAGCTCCGCCATCATGTCTTCATCCACATGCAGACGTCCGGCTGTATCTAAAATGACTAAATTGTAGCCATTTTTATTGGCATGCTCAACTGCTGCCTTTGCGATGTCTACCGGAGAATTCTTGTCTCCCATAGCAAAGACATCTACGCCCTGTTTTTCACCGTTGATCTGCAACTGTTGGATCGCTGCGGGACGGTATACGTCACACGCGACGAGCAGCGGCTTCTTGCCCTTCTGCTTGAGCTTACCGGCGAGCTTGGCGGTAGTCGTCGTCTTACCGGCTCCCTGCAGACCTGCCATCATGATGATGGTCGTCTCCTTGCCTGGACGCAATGCGATCTCCGTTGTCTCTGATCCCATGAGCGCGGTCATTTCCTCATTTACGATCTTGATGACCATCTGTCCGGGATTGAGTCCATTCATCACATCCGCACCGATCGCGCGCTCCTGCACGGTCTTTGTGAACTGCTTGACGACCTTAAAATTGACATCAGCCTCAAGCAGCGCCATCTTGACTTCCTTTAAGGCTGCCTTTACGTCATCCTCTGTCAAGCGTCCCTTGCTACGCAGATTTTTGAACACATTCTGAAGTTTTTCTGATAAACCGTCAAATGCCATATATTATAATTCCTCTATGATTTCACCTGAGATCTGTTTGATCTCCTCCAGCAAATGCTCCCCGTGGCTGAGTTCGTATTCTTCTGCACATTTCTGTATGCGGACTGCCTTTTCACGCAGATCCAGAAAACGCTCCAGCAGATGCAGACGATGCTCATATTCCTCCAGCTTCTTTGTCGAGCGCCTGATCATGTCATGCACTGCCTGTCTGGATATATCCTGTTCCTCTGCGATCTCCCCGAGTGACAGGTCATTGAATACAAAATCCTCAAAGACCTTCCGCTGATGCTCATTCAACAGCTCCCCGTAAAAATCGTACAAATACGTCTGCTGTACCTTCGGTTCCATATCTGATGCCATCGTCACCACACCTTTTCTCTCAAGCCTCAGTTATCATACTACAAGAGAAAATAGGTGTCAAGTGTTTTTTCTTGTCGAATGTATGTTTGGTCTTGTAAAAAATATACCACTATGTTATATTAGGCATAGAAAGAGGGAAAGCCAGAGAAGCGGCTACCCTAAAGTAATTTTACAAACTGTTTTATAAACAGCCGTCAACTACTGCGAATAGTTGGCGGCTATTTTCGTTTATCCTTGAAAATCTCATAACAAAGACCAACAAGGGCAACAATGAATATACAAAACTGAACCATATCAGAATATGTAATCATTGACAACGCCCTCCTTTCTTTCGTCTGGAGGGTCAAATCTACGCCAAGCCCCGGTCGTTGCTAAACAAGCCCCGCCATGGCTTAGCAACCCTCCGATAAAGAGGGTAAGCCGCCCGGCTCTCTGGTTTCCCATATGTCTATATTATCATCCAACCGCATTACTTTCAATCAAATTCTGACCGAATCGTCTTTTTTATTTTTGAAAAAACACATGGTAAGCCGCCCGCAGTTCTTTACTTACAGCGTTGTCTGCACGAGTTTCGGGCGGTAGCCCTCTTTCTCGAGTGTATCCATGATCTGTTTTTTGTGATCGGTTCCAAAGCTCTCCATCGTGATGCGAAGCTCCACTGCCGCGCTGCGGTTTGTGCTGACAAACTGGTTGTGCTCAAGCTTGATGACATTGCCCTGCATGCCTGCGATCAGCCCGGATACCTTGCACAGCTCGCCCGGCTTGTCGGGAAGCAGCACGGATACAGTGAAAATCCGGTCTCTGAAGATCAGACCCTGCTGCACAACTGAGGACATGGTGATCACATCCATGTTGCCGCCGCTTAAGATCGATACGACGCGCTTATTTTTCGCCTTGAGCTTTTTGAGCGCTGCGACGGTCAGAAGTCCCGAATTTTCCACGATCATCTTGTGATTTTCCACCATATCGAGGAACGCGACAACGAGCTCGTCATCCTCCACGGTGATAATGTCATCCAGATTTTTTTTGATATAAGGGAAAATATGCTCGCCCGGCGTCTTTACCGCAGTACCGTCTGCGATCGTATTGACACTCGGCAGCGTCGTCACCTTACCCTCCCGGAAGGATACCTGCATACAGTTTGCGCCCGCCGGCTCTACACCGATGACCTTGATCTTCGGATTGAGCAGCTTTGCCAACGTCGATACGCCGGTTGCCAGTCCGCCTCCGCCGATCGGCACAAGAATATATTCCACGAGCGGCAGCTCCTTAAAGATCTCCATCGCAATCGTGCCCTGACCGGTCGCTACCGCCAGATCGTCGAACGGATGGATAAACGTATATCCATGCTCCTTTGCCAGCTCCAGTGCATGTGCGCACGCCTCGTCATAGACATCGCCGTACAGCACGACCTCTGCGCCATAGCCCTTCGTGCGGTTTACCTTGATGAGCGGTGTCGTCGTCGGCATGACGATCGTCGCCTTGCAGCCATAGCATTTTGCCGCATAAGCGACTCCCTGCGCATGGTTTCCTGCCGATGCGGTGATCAGGCCTTTGGCGCGCTCCTCATCGGAGAGCGTGCTGATCTTATAATACGCGCCACGCACCTTATAAGCACCTGTAAACTGCATGTTTTCCGGCTTTAAATAAACCTTGTTTCCGGTCTGCTCACTCAGATAATCGCTGTAGACCAATTTGGTCTCGAGTGTGACCTCTTTTACTTTCTCACTTGCTTCTTCAAACTTATCCAATGTCAGCATGTTCTTCATTCCTTTCCGGCGCTCTGTCAAAGAGTGCATTTACAAAATCATTTGAATCAAATTTCTGCAGGTCGTCAATCGACTCGCCCACACCGATATATTTCACCGGTATTCCAAGCTCCGACTGGATCGCCACCGCAATACCGCCTTTAGCAGTTCCGTCCATCTTCGTCAGAATGATACCTGTGATGTCCGCTACCTCCGAGAACTGTTTTGCCTGTGCAAGTGCATTCTGCCCGGTTGTACCGTCCAAAACGACCAGTGTCTCACGGTATGCATCCGGATACTCCCGGTCAATGATATGGTTCATTTTGCGCAATTCTTCCATCAGATTTTTCTTATTGTGCAGACGGCCTGCCGTGTCGCACAGCAGTACATCCGCATGGCGCGCCTTCGCCGCCGCGATCGCATCATAGACGATCGCCGCCGGGTCTGCGCCCTCCTGACCACCGATCATCTCTACCCCGGCACGGTTTGCCCACTCCTCGAGCTGGCTGCCCGCCGCCGCGCGGAACGTATCTGCAGCCGCCACGATGACTTTTTTGCCCTGTGCCTTGAGCTTTCCGGCTAGCTTTCCGATGGAGGTCGTCTTGCCGACACCGTTGACTCCGATCACCATAACGACCGATGTTTCCTGTTCAAAACGGTATGCCGTCTCTCCGACATCCATCTGCCGCTTGATGCTCTCGATCAGCAGCTCCTTGCAGTCCGCAGGCTCCTTGATGTGCTGCTCCTTCACCTGCTTCTTGAGATTTTCAATGATCTCCTCCGTCGCATGGACACCGAGATCTCCCATAACGAGAATCTCCTCGATCTCCTCGTAAAAATCATCGTCGATATTGGAAAATCCGCTGAATACGTTGTCGATTCCTTTGACAATATTGTCTCTTGTCTTGGTCAGACCCGCTACAAGCCTGCCAAAAAACCCTTTTTTCTTTTCTGTCGTCTGTTCCTGTTCCATGATCTGTCTCCTGTTCGTTAAAAAAGAATCCTGCTTTGCAGGATTCTCCGCCTGCGGCGGGTCGCTCCCGCGACACACTTCTTATCCGCCGCTGTGCGATCCTGCCCGGAGGGCTTTGTTGTGTAATAGGAAATTCATCGAAATTTCCTATTCCACAAGATCCGCCTCGATCAGATTGACCGATACGAGTGTGGATACGCCCTTTTCCTGCATCGTGATACCGTACAGGCGATCCGCCGCATTCATCGTGCCGCGCCTGTGCGTGATAATGATAAACTGCGTGTTTTTCGTCAGCTTATGCAGATACTTTGCAAAACGGTCTACATTGGAATCATCCAGCGCCGCCTCGATCTCATCCAGTAGGCAGAACGGTGACGGCTTTAAGTTCTGGATCGCAAACAGCAGCGCGATCGCCGTCAGTGATTTTTCTCCTCCTGAGAGCTGCATCATATTCTGCAGCTTCTTTCCGGGCGGCTGTGCGATGATACGGATGCCGCATTCGAGCAGGTCATGCTCCTCATCTTCCAACAGCTCCAGCGTGCCCTTTCCGCCGCCGAACAGATCCTTGAATGCCTTGTCAAACTCTCTCTGGATATCTGCAAATTTTTCTGCAAACTGCTTGCGCATACCGGTATCCAGATCCTCGATGATCTTCATGAGCGTCTGCTCCGCCTCGATCAGATCATCATGCTGGGTCTTTAAAAACGTATAGCGCTCGTTCAGCTCTTTATAATCCTCGATCGCATTGACATTGACATCCCCGAGCTTTCGGATCGCCTCCTTGACCTCCGCAATGCGTTTTTTCAGTTCTGCAAGTGTATAATTCTCGTCGGTGCGCAGCGCAAGCGCATTGTGATAGGTCAGCTCGTACTCGTTCCACATATAAGAGGTCTGGTATTCCTTTGCTTCGCCCAGCTTTTCCTGCCCGTTGTTCAGACGGAAAATCTCCTTTTCCAGCTCCGTGATCTGCGATGCCAGCTCATCATTTTTCTGGTAAAAGCCCTTATTATCCTCCGAGAGCTGTTCCTTGCGTACCGTCGCCTCTTTTAACTGCTGTTCGAGGCGTGAATGGCTGTCATCCCCGGCGATGATCGTCTGGCGGATCTGTTCGATCTGCTCTTTTTTTTGTACGATCTCCTCCTGCGACTGCGCCAGTCCCTCCTGCATCTGTTTTGTCTCATCCGCCAGCTTTTTGAGTTCTCCCTGCACACGGCTTAAATTTTCCTGTATAAATCCGCTCTTTTGGCGGAAATTGGCCTCATCGATCTGGATCGCAGAAAACTCCTTCGTCGCACTCTCCTCCAGATAAATCTGTTCATCCAGAATGCCCTGCAGCCGTCCGTTCTCCTCCTCGATCTCTTGCTGGCGCTTGTCCGCATCGGACAATTCGCCTGCGATCTGCTCCTTGTCGAGTTCGATCTGCCTTAGCTGCTCCTCTAACTGCCGTGACTCGAGCCGGAGTCCGGTAAACACCTTTTCGCTCTGCTCCTTTTGCTCCTTCGCACGGTTATAGTTCAGCTTTGCCGTATTCGCAGACAAATAGCCCTGCTGCAGCTTTTCACGCGCCGCTCCGAGATCCTCTGTGAGCAGCTCACGCGCCGTTTTGATATCCTCTATACGCTTTTTCTCTGCCCCGATCTCCTCCTGTAAGATCCGGATATTTTTTTCAAGTTCCTGAATCTCACGGTTTCTGCCGAGCAGATTGCTGTTGTTTTTAAACGCACCGCCCGCCAGCGATCCGCCGGGGCTTAAATACTCGCCCTCTAAGGTGACGATATGTAAGGAATAGCGGAACTCCTTCGCCAGCGCCAGCGCATGGTCGATCGTGTCCACGACAACGACTCTGCCGAGCAGATATGCCATGATGCCGTCGTAAACCGGATCTACCCGAACCAGCTCATTCGCCATGCCGAGCACACCCGTCTTGCCGAGCGCGCGCTCATATTTGCTGTTGTCTCCGCCCTTGACACTCGTCAAAGGTAAAAATGTCGCACGTCCGAGCCGGTTCTGCTTTAAATAAGAAATCATCTGCTTTGCCGTCGCCTCATCCTCTGTGACGACATTCTGGATGTTTCCGCCGAGCGCGGTCTCCACGGCTGTCTCGTATTTTTTATCCACCTTCATGAGATCTGCCACGACACCGTGGATGCCGGGGATCTCATCCTTTTTCTCCATGACGCGCCGGATGCTGCCGCCGTATCCCTCATAGCGCTCCGCGATATTTTGCAGCGACTCGAGTCTGGACTGCTTTTTGTGGAAGGATACGGTAGACTCCTCTAACCGTTTCCGCGTATCTGTGAGCTTTTTCGCCCACTCCCTGTCCTTTTCCTCAAAATCGGCGATCTCCTGCTGCAGCGCCGCATTCTGCTCGGTTGCCTCACGCAGCGCCTCCTCGCAGCGGACAACCTCCTCATCAAATCCGGATTCCTCACTTTTCCGCTGCAAACGCCGACTTGTCAGCCGTGCCTTCTGGATGTTGATCTGCTCGATCATCGTATCGAATTTCTGCCCGCGCGACTTGATATTTCCACGGTGGTTGAGCAGCTCGATGATCTCATTTTTTCCTTTTTCTATGCCTTCATTGCATTCCGCGATCTTTTCCCGGACTTCTGCCAGACGCTGCTCCAATGAGATCCGCTTTTCTGTCACCGCCGAAATCCGTTCGTCTAACTGCTGCTTTTCCTCCTCGTAGGCAGCCCGCTGCGCCTCGTGGTCAGCGCGCTCCCCCTCGATCGCAGACGCGCGGTTTTTATAATGCTCGTCCGACATCTGCGCCGTATGGATCTGCTCCTTTAAGACATTGATCTGTCCCTCCAGCTTGCCCTTTGTGACACTCGTCCCTGCGATCTCATCACGGAGCGCTGCGATATACTCATCCATCGTCCGGATCGCATCCTGTAAATCCTGATATGCAGTCTCGTTCTGCGCTTTTTTCTGTCTGGTATCCTCCAACTGATCCGCCGCGATCCGGTATTTCTCGCCGAGCGACTGCTCCTGCTGCTCCATCTGGTCCATTTCCAGCAAAAAGGCATGGATGTCGTAGTTTTTCCGTTCTTCTTTCTTTTTCAGATAAATGCGGGCTTTTTCTGCCTGACGCTCTAACGGTCCGACCTGACGCTCCAGCTCTGCTAAAATATCGTTGATGCGCACCAGATTTTCGTGCTCGCTGTCCAGCTTCTTTTGCGTAGTCGCCTTTCTGCGCTTGTATTTCACAATGCCTGCCGCCTCGTCAAACAGCTCGCGCCGCTCCTCGGGTCTGCCGCTCAGGATCTTGTCGATCTGACCCTGACCGATGATCGAATAGCCCTCTTTACCGATACCCGTATCGTAAAACAGCTCATTGACATCCTTCAAACGGCATGGATTGCCGTTTAGCAGATATTCGCTCTCACCCGAACGGTACACCCGGCGGGCAATCGTTACTTCATTATAATCAACCGGCAGCTGCTGATCCGAATTGTCCAGCGTAATTGCCACATATGCGTAGCTGAGCGGCTTGCGGTTCTCTGTCCCCGCAAAAATGACATCCTGCATGCTCGCGCCACGCAACTGCTTCGCGCTCTGTTCCCCGAGCACCCAGCGCACCGCGTCCGCCACATTACTCTTTCCGGAGCCGTTCGGTCCGACGATGCCTGTGATGCCGTTGTGGAAATCGAACACGAGCTTGTTTGCAAATGACTTAAAGCCCTGCAATTCGATGCTTTTTAAATACATGCGTCACCCCCATTCAGCCCCCGCAGCCGCAGCAGTGCCTGATATGCCGCCTGCTGCTCCGCTGCTTTTTTGGTAGAGCCCTCTCCGGTGCCCAGCATCTTCGTATCCACATATGCTACCACGACAAAATGCTTATTGTGGTCTGGTCCGTCCTCACGGACCAGCTCATAGTGCAGCGTGCCGTGGCCGCTGCCCTGCACTTCTTCCTGAAGGATTGTCTTGCTATCATAAAAGAGCTGCTTATGTTCTGTATCTGTCAGTATATACTTGGAGATAAACTCCTTTGCACTAGCAAAACCACCATCCAGGTAAATCGCCCCGATCACCGCCTCGAGTGCATCGGATAAAATAGACTTGCGCATTCTGCCGCCGGTCATATCCTCGCCTTTTCCGAGCTGCAGATAATCGCCCAGATGCAGCGGTTCGGTACAAAATGCCAATGTCGGCTCACACACCAGACTGGCGCGCAGCTTTGTCAGCTCGCCCTCCGGAAGCTGCGGATATTTATGGTATAAAAATTCGCTGGAAACGATCTCCAGCACCGCATCCCCCAAAAACTCGAGGCGCTCGTTATCAGACCCCTTTTTCATATGCTTTTCATTGGCATACGAGCTGTGTGTCAACGCCTGCGTCAGCAATCCCTCCTGCTTGAACTGATAGCCGATCACCGACTGAAATTCTCCCGGTCTTTTCACTTTTTCCTCCTTTTATATGGATAAAAACGGAGGTGCTTATCGTCAGCGCCTCCGTTCCTACTCTACAAATTAGCTCAATGCGTTTTTGATCTGTTCAACCGCATCACCGACTGTGCTGATCTTCTCTGCCTCCTCGGTAGGGATCTCAATATCAAATTCTTCCTCAATACCCATAATAATCTGGAAAATATCGAGTGAATCTGCTCCCAGATCGTCAATAAAGGTGGTGTCCTCTGTGATCTCATCCTTATCCACATTCAATACTACACCAATGATTTTTTTCAGCCTTTCAAATTCCATATCGTTTTTCCTTTCTTTTTATGATTCCCCGCTTTTCTCTGCAAGGATATTTTCCTTAATCTTATCATTGATCGCCTGCTGCTTAAATGTCACGCACTGGATGATCGAATTTTTCACTTCGATCGCCTTTGCGCTTCCGTGCGTCTTTACGACCAGCCCCTTGCAGCCGAGCAGGGGAGCTCCGCCATAAGCCGACGCATCAAAGGCTTTCAGCGTCTTTTTTAATGCAGGCAGCGCCAGTGCCGCACCGATCTTACTGCGGAATGTACTGAGCAGTCCCTTTTTGATCACACCGACCAGTGTTCCTGCCAGTCCCTCATACAGCTTTAAGATGACGTTTCCAACAAATGCCTCGCATACGATCACATCTGCCGCACCGCGCGGAATCTCACGCGCCTCAATGCTGCCGATAAAATTGATGCCGGGACACTGCTTGAGCAACGGAAATGTCTCTTTGACAAGCGCATTTCCCTTTTCCTCCTCCGCACCGATATTTACGATCGCCACGCGGGGATTTTTGACTCCGACTACATGCTCCATATAGATCGAACCCATCTGCGCAAACTGCACCAGATGGGACGCTCTCGCATCCACATTCGCACCGCAGTCAACCAAAAGCGATACGCCCTTTTCTGTCGGGATGAGCGGTGCCAGTGGGGGACGCTCGATTCCTCGAATCCTGCCGACAAGGAGCTGTCCGCCTGCGAGGATCGCGCCCGAGCTGCCGGCGGATACAAACGCATCTGCCTCCTCGTGCTTTACCATATTCATGCCGACCACGATGGATGAATCCTTCTTCTTGCGGATCGCCACAACCGGCGGCTCAGCCATCTCGATCACTTCTGTCGCATTTCTGATCCCGATCTGCTCCTTCGGATAGTCATAGTTACGCAACTCTGCTTCAATGACTGCTTCCTGTCCGACCAGCGTGACCTTTATATCGGAGCGTTCTTTCACGGCATCAATCGCACCCTTGATGATCTCTCCCGGTGCATTGTCGCCGCCCATGGCATCCAATGCCACATGAACTGTTTCTGACATATTCTCCTCCTCATTTATTTGCTGTCCGCTTCGTTCACAGCAACTCTAAAAGGACTATACTATAACTCTGTATAAAAATCAAGATGGTTACAAATCTCCTATTACATAAAAATCCCCCTCAAGTAGATTCCGGTCATTTACCTTGTCTACTTAAGGGGAATCATATCAAAGCGACTTTTTAACTCTGATTCTGATTAGTCCTGAGGAATGATCTCTTTCTTATTATATGTTCCACAGTTCTTGCAAACTCTGTGAGGCATCATCAGCTCGCCACACTTGCTGCACTTTACTAATGTAGGAGCAGACATTTTCCAGTTTGCGCGTCTTCTATCTCTTCTACCTTTTGAAGACTTATTCTTAGGACAGATTGACATTCGGTTACACCTCCTTAAACTTATTAAATACATCCTGAAACTGTGCCATGCGTGGATCTAACTCGCCCTGCTCACAGTCGCAGGCAGCTAAATTCAAATTCGTGCCGCATTTCGGACAGATCCCTTTACAATCGGGTCTGCACAAAACCTTTGCCGGCCAGTTCACCAATATCTCGTTGTAGATCAACCGATCCACATCCAGCACGCGATCCTCATCAATGTAGGACGCTGCTTCGTCGCTGTCGTCCTCCGTTTCACCGGAAGCATCCGCAAACGATACCACCTTTTCGATCTCGATATGAAAAGGATAAGCTACCTCCTGCAGACAGCGGTCACATGGAATCTGAACCGTCGCATCTCCCTCGCCCGAAAGTCGCAGCCGCTTGCCTTCCTCATTGGCGATCGTCAAGTCGAATGGTTCACCTGCCTGAATAGGGAATGTCCCCTGACGGGACTCAAATGTGACCATATCCATATGGACTTTTCTTGTTATTTCCTTATTATTTAAGGAATATACATCGGAAATATCTATTTTCATGGTCTGTCTCCTATCCACACTTTTTCTATTATATCTATCGCGAAAATGTTTGTCAACAGTATTTTTTAGTTATTTCAACAAAGCTACTGTCTCGCGGGCGATCGCCAGCTCCTCGTTTGTAGGTACGATCCATACCGGAACCTTTGAATCGGGTGTAGAGATGGCGATCTCCTTACCGCGTCCGTTATCGTTGACTTCCTCATCGAGTGTGATGCCCAGATATCCGAGACGGCTTACGACCTTGCGGCGGACGATCTCATCATTCTCTCCGAGTCCTGCGGTAAATGCGATCGCATCTACACCGTTCATGGCTGCCACATATGCGCCAATGTATTTCAGCACACGGTAGCAGAATACGTCAACTGCCATCTCGCAGCGCTTGTTTCCTGCTTCTGCGCCTGCCTGCAGATCACGGAAATCGGAAGATACACCGGAGAGACCCTGTACACCGGACTTCTTATTTAATACTTCCATGATGCCGTTGATATCCATGTTCTCTTTCTTGCAGATGAACTCCATCACGGAAGGATCGATATCACCGGAACGTGTTCCCATGATCAGACCCTCTAACGGAGAAAGTCCCATAGAAGTATCTACGGATTTGCCACCGTTTACCGCACATATGGAAGAACCGTTTCCGAGATGGCATACAATAATCTTCAGATCCTCGATGGGCTTGCCAAGCAGTTCTGCCATACGCTTTGATACAAAGCTGTGGCTGGTTCCGTGGAAACCGTATTTGCGGATCTTATATTTCTCATAATACTCATACGGAATACCGTACATATATGCCTCTAACGGCATGGTCTGATGGAACGCGGTATCGAATACGCCTGCCATCGGTGTGTCCGGCATCAGCTCCTGACATGCACGTACACCGATCAGGTTTGCAGGGTTGTGGAGCGGTGCAAGATCGCTGCACTCCTCTACTGCCTTGATCACGTCCTCGGTAATCAGTGTCGAGCATGCGAACTCCTCTCCGCCATGTACCAGACGGTGTCCGACTGCGCCGATCTCATCCAGACTCTTGATCACTCCGGTCTTTTCATTCGTCAGGGCATTGATCACGTACTGGATCGCCTGCTTATGCGTCGGCATATCCAGATTGCTGATCTCCTTCTCGCCTCCAGCCGGTGTATACACCAGTCTGCCATCGATGCCGATTCTCTCGCAGAGACCCTTTGCCAATACCTGCTCGGTATCGGAGTTGATCACCTGATATTTCAATGATGAGCTGCCGCAGTTGATAACTAAAACGTTCATTTTTCCTATCTCCTTTTTGTCGATTATACTTTAAGTAGTTATGCTCAAATAACCACAGATTGTAATTTATTATACGCCATTTTTCCCCACCGGACAAGTCATATCAGAAATGATTCCCAAAAAATCCAAGCAGCAGATTTTGTTCGTGCATTTTTCTGATTTTAGATGTAAGATTTTATTGTTAAAGTCATATTTTAGAATGGCAGTAATAAAACAATCACTTAGAAACGAGGAATACACCATGCGGGTTTGCGGAATTATCGCGGAATACAATCCATTTCACAGCGGACATGCCTACCAGATCGCCGAGGCGCGTGCATGCTCCGGCTGCGACTATCTCATCGCCGTGATGAGCGGAGATTTTGTGCAACGCGGAGCTCCTGCACTCATGGACAAATACACCCGTGCACGCATAGCACTCGCATCCGGTGTCGATCTGGTGCTGATGCTGCCGGTCGCCGCGAGCACCGCCAGCGCCGAGGGCTTTGCCCGCGCCGGTGTCTCTATGCTGCACACAACCGGTGTCGTCGATACGATCAGCTTCGGGTGCGAGGATCCCGCGGTTTGCGATGAACCCTATCGCACACTGGCGCACCGCTTATCCGACGAAGCACCTGACTTTCAGGCGATGCTCCAACGCAGGCTGTCATCGGGGCTGTCCTACGCACAGGCACGCGCCGCCGCGATCCATAGCTATGCGGATGACTGCGATGCACGGATACTCAATCACCCGAACAATCTGCTGGCATTTGAATACATGCGCGCCATCGCATACACGCATACAGATTTTACGCTCTGTCCAATCAGGCGGCTCGGCAGCTATCACAGCAGCGATCTAACCGATAGTTCGGGCAACGGTTACGACAGCGACCCCGCTGATGATTGGAGCGGCGATGCTACGGGCAGTTTTGGCGAGCGCGGTGATGACGCAGCAAAAAAGTCGCAGGAATTTCTGTCAGCCAGCGCCTGCCGCAGCCTGCTCTTAGACGACCCGGAAGCGGCACTGCGCCTGCTGCGCGAAAAAAAACAACTGCCGGAGCACAGCCTTGATCTGCTGCGCCAATACCTCGACACCTATGCATTTTTATCCGAACAGGATCTGTCCGCCCAACTGCATTATGCACTGCTTGCGCAAAGAACCGGCGGATACTCCACGTATCTCGACTGCGGCAATGACCTCTCGGCACGCATCCAGAAGCTGCTGGGCGCATACGAGGATTTTTCCGGTTTTTGCGATCTGCTGAAAAATAAAAGTCTGACCCGCGCCCGCATCGCGCGCGTGCTGACGCATATTTTGTTACAGCTTCCCACCGAAGCGCCCGCACCGCTCATCAGCTCCGATGGAACGATGCCCTATCTGCGCGTGCTCGGATTCCGCTCATCCGCTGGGGAACTGCTGCATGAGATCCGGCAGCATGCAGCCGCACCGCTCATCACGCGCCCGGCACAGCTACGGGCGCTGTCACAGACTGCCGCAGATCCCGGCGCGATGCAGACTGCATTTACACAGGATCTGTTCGCCGCAGATGTATACCGCAGCGCGCTCCTGCACAAATGCGGACGCTGTTATGCAGACGATTATCGAAGAAGAATTGAAATTCTGTAAAGAGTTCTATATAATGGTTTAGAATTACAGTATTTTTTATCCGGAGGTATCACATGTCAGGTTCAACATATGGAAAATTATTTACCGTCACCACTTGGGGAGAGTCCCACGGAAAAGGCATCGGCGTTGTCGTCGATGGCTGCCCTGCCGGTCTGGAATTAAACGAGGAAGATATCCAGCGCTATCTCGACCGCCGCAAACCGGGTCAGTCCAAATATACGACACAGCGCAGCGAGGCAGATGCCGTGCAGATCCTCTCCGGCGTATTCGAGGGAAAAACGACCGGCACACCGATCTCGCTCGTCGTATTTAACACCGACCAGCGCTCCCGCGATTACAGGGAGCTTGCTGCCTGCTATCGCCCTGGGCACGCAGATTATACATTTGATGCAAAATATGGTTTCCGGGATTACCGCGGTGGCGGGCGCTCCTCCGGCAGAGAAACAATCGGGCGCGTCGCAGCCGGTGCGATCGCGGCAAAGCTGCTTGCCACCCTCGGCATCAGCATCAATGCCTATGCGACTGCCATCGGTCCTGTGACGATTGACCGCAATGCGTTTGACCTCGCCGAATCGCTGAACAATCCGCTCGGTATGCCGGATGCAGCCGCTGCCACAGCCGCGCAGGAGTATCTGGAGCTGTGCCTGAAAAATCAGGATTCGTGTGGCGGTATCATCGAGTGTACGATCAACGGCATGCCCACCGGTATCGGTGATCCCGTGTTTGATAAGCTGGACGCAAACCTCGCCAAATCAATGCTCTCGATCGGCAGCATCAAAGGTTTTGAGATCGGTGATGGCTTTGCCGCTGCCACCTCGAGCGGCAGCACCAACAATGATGCGTTCATCCTGACAGACGGCAGCATCACAAAAGCGACCAATCACGCCGGCGGCACGCTCGGCGGCATCAGTGACGGCTCGCCCGTCGTATTCCGTGTCGCAGTCAAGCCGACCCCCTCCATCAGCCAGACGCAACAGACAGTCAACTGCTCCGGCGAGGCGGTGGAGCTTTCCATCAAGGGCCGCCATGATCCAATCATCGTTCCGCGCGCGATCGTTGTCGTTGAATGTATGGCTGCGATCACGACACTGGATCTGCTGCTCACAAATATGAGTGCAAGGCTGGAGCATCTAAAACAAATCTACAACCGTTAAGCTTCATCCTGTACACGCTCCGTTCCGTCATCGGATACATATTCATGCACCGTCAGTCCGCCTTGCGAGAGGCGGACTTTTATTTGTCCGCTGTACATCGTATACCGGATGCGGCTGCCGCTGGCACGCATGTTCTCTATCGCCTGCTGCGCGGGATGTCCGTAGCGGTTGCGCCGCGCACAGGATACAACCGACAGCTTCGGCGCGAGCGCGGACAAAAATTCCTCACTGTTTGAATAGCGTGAGCCGTGATGCGCCGCCTTGTACAGATCCACAGGCTCTGCAAGCCCGCGCTCCAACAGCTTTTTTTCCTGCTCCGTTCCGATATCCCCCGTAAACAGCGCCCGCACAGATGCATCTTCATACAGACAAACAAGGCTCGCCGCATTTGCATCGTTTTCCATCTGCACCGGTGCCAGAATATGTAGCCGCACCTCAGCCGCATCGCCCTGCTTCACGTTACAAAGCGCCCGCTCCGGATACAATGTCTGTCCCGACTGTACCTGCAGTACCCGCGCTCCGTGATCCGCCGCTGTCTGCAGCAGTTTTTCCTTTGCCGTGCTCTCCGGCATGTATGCAGCGATGACAACCGTGCGCACTTCGTAGCCCGACGCGAGCACTTCATAAAATCCACTGACATGATCCTCATCCGTATGCGAAATGATCCAGTAATCGACCGCCTTGATCCCTTTCGATTTCAAAAACGGCAGGATGCGGTATGTACCGACTCCGCTCACATCCGTACTGCCGCCATCCACAAAGCAGACCGCACCGGATGCGGTTTTTATCATCGCGCCATCCCCCTGACCGACATCCAGATAATCGATCTCAAAGCCGCTCTGAGCGCGTGCGGGTGCGACTAAAATCGCGACCAGTCCAATCGCCGTAACCGGCAGCCACGCCGCTGTCAGATACCGTTTTTTATATTGTTTTTTACCTAGCGTCTGTCCCAGCCACAACGCACAAAGTAACAACAGATAATACAGTACGAGTTTTTTCACTGTAGGCTGTCCGCAGATCACCGAAGCGTGCGGCAGCCGGTCAACCCAGCCGCACATCCACACATAGACCGACGCGACGATCCGGCATGGCTGCAGCACGATGCGGGCGGCTGCCAGCCACCTGACCCCTGCCAGGCCGCCCACCAGACCGCAGCCGACGATCAGACCCGCATATGGTAATAGCAGCAGATTCAAAAGCATCGCATACACCGGCAGCTCATAATAGCTGTATGCCACGAGCGGCAATGTAAATAGCTGGATCAGCAGCGCCATGCCAAGCGGTCGCAGCGAAATCCGTATGCGATGTTCTCCGCGACTACCCTTGTCATCATGACCCGGCTGTTCATCCTCTTTTGCATCCGTCTGCTCATCAGAACCATCCGGCAGCACATCCTTTGCTACGGCTACCGCCATGACTGCGGCAAAGGAGAGCCGAAAGCCCGCATCACCGAACAAAAACGGCTGGTCAGCCAGCAGCAGCACCGCCGATAACGACAATGACGACCACAGGTCATAGCTTCTGCCAAGATACTGTGCCAGCAGATAAATTACAAACATAGCGATTGCCCGGCGCGCAGACACACCCCAGCCGATCAGCTCCCCATACATCAGCAGGCACATCCCGCACATGACACTGCAGCAGCCATAGGACCTCCCGCTCTTTCGCAGCAGGCGGTAGATTCCCATGCCGATCAGACTGATATGCATGCCTGAAATCGCCAGAATATGACTAAAGCCAGCCGCCTGAAACAGCCGTCTGACCTCCGTGTCCATCAGCGTTTTTTCACCCGTAACCATCGCTGCCAGCATCCCTGCTGCCTGCGGCGGCAGACAGGTCTCATACACACCGCACATCTGTGTGCGCAGCGAAAAAAGCTGCTCACGCCATGCATAGATGCCGTGCTGCACCTGTATACAGCGGATCGCCGGATCAGAAATCCTCCCCAGAATACGCCTGCATTTATAATATTGTTTTTGATTGAATTGCCCCTCGTTGCGTGGGCTATCGAACTCCCTGACCGATCCTTCGACCGATAGAACGCAGTCCAGCGGATATTCACCGTCCTGCGTAGACACAATTACCCGATTTTCATAATCCGGCAGCGCGAGTGTCAGCTGCCAGCCATTTGTCTGTTTTTCCTTGCGGATCAGTGTCCCACACACCGAGATCCGCGACTCCCGAAACAGCGTCTGCGTTTCTGCCTGCCAGATACGCTCCTCCCGGATCTGACAGTCCGCGCCGAGCAGCCAGACTGCAAGCAGCAGCCCGCCTCTCAGCACGCATTCACGGTACTTTTTCTGCCTGATCAGCGGCACCAGCAGCACCGCTGCCACACAGACAGCCACCGGCAGCCACCAGCGGCTCCCTGTCTGATATAGCAGAATCCCGCACAGAAACGCTAAAGCTATCTGACAGCTCAAACGTTTAGTCCAATGGATGCTTATCTTCCTCCTTGATGTCATTGACGATGACCTCGCGGCTGCTGTCCGCCAGACGCACATAGGAGAGATCTTCCTCATAGATCGTACCAAGCGGCATGCTCTCACGGTAAACGCCCGATGTATCGCCATTGATCGATATCTGTACTTTGTCAATATGCGGCAGTGCCACAAGTGAATCTACCAGCGAATAGATCACAATCGGCTCCTGAATATTATAATTCTGTGTGCGAAACCCATCATCCAGACTGACATAGCAGATCCGGTCTGCGACCGATACATTGACCAGTGATGTCTCCGGTGGAATAGATGCCACCGCGCCCTCGCTCTTTGGTCCTGCCAGCAGATGCTCGATCACCAGCTTTTCCAGCGATACATTGCTGTTATAGTACACGCGCTGGGTCTCCAGCACCAGTCCGTCACCCGCCTCATTTGAAAAATACAGCTCCAGCGTCGCATGCTGGATCGAATTGATCTGCTCACCCGGATTCACGACAAAATCATCCGGTGTCATTTCTCCGACCTCGTTTCCGCGTGTATCCTCAAGCGGCTCACCATCCACAAAAAACTCCAGACAATCCACGCCATCCACCTGTGTCAAGGTCTGTACCAGCGCCAGCCTGCATAAAATCTCACGGACAGCGTCCATCGTCTGATATGCCTCATCAAAATAGACCTTCAGAACTCCCTTGACCAGACGGGTTTTCACCACACCGACTCCCTCCGGAATCGGACGGACGAGATCCACATCTCCCGAATCCGTCGAAAGTACATCGATCAGCTCTGCGATCAACCGCTCTGTGTCTGCCACATCCGCATCCGGATCATATCCGGCGCGCACGATCTTTGTCTGTTCCTTGTCGAGATAACTGATCTGCAGCTCGCCCTCCTGTCCGTTTGAGCCCCTGCAGCCACAGCACAACACGCAGACCAATAACAATGCCACGGTCAGGATCACATATTTTTTTCTCATGTCATGCCTCCTATCCCGCAATATATTTGAGTGGAATACGCACGGTGAAAATCGTGCCCTCACCCTCAGTCGAAAACGCCTTGATCGCTCCGCGGTGCATCAGAACAACATTTCTGGTGATCGCCAGACCGAGTCCCGTACCGCCGATCTCGCGCGAATGCGATTTATCCACACGGTAAAAACGCTCGTAAATATGATCCAGCGACTCCTCCGGAATACCGATGCCGTTATCCTCCACCTTCACATAAAAATACTGGTGATCCGCATTCAGTGATACATGCACCCAGCCATCCGGCTTGTCATTATATTTCACCGCATTTTCGATCAGGTTTGTCAGCGCGAGGGACATTTTTGTCTCATCGATCTCCGCAGTCACCGGGCGGAAGCTCTCCAGCACCAGCTCGATCTTCTGCTTCTCCGCGATCGGCATCAGCCGTTTCATAACCAGCTCGAGCAGCTCATTGACATTCACGGAGCTGATATTGATGCTGTCTGCCGCCTTATCCATCTTCACAAGCGAGAGCAGGTCGGTGATGATCTTATTCTCACGCTCGATCTCGGACGCGATATCCACCATAAATTCCTGATACAGCTCGACCGGCGCGCCCTCCTGTGCCGTCAGCGAATCCGCCAGCACCTTCATCGATGTCAACGGTGTTTTCAGCTCATGCGACACGTTTGAGACAAATTCCTGTCTGGATTCATCCAGCACCTTCATGTTCTTGAGCATCGCATTGATGTTTGCAGAGATCTCCTCCGTCTCTGAATAATTATCGATCATCAGCATATCCTCACCGTAACCGATCTGGATATCCTCGATCGAACGCTTCATTTTATCGAACGGCCGCGCGATATGGTTTGCAGCAATGATCGCACATACGACTGACAGGATCGCCACACACAACTGGATGATCAGCGCCACATTTTTCAGATAAGCCAGCGAATCACGTACACTGTCCGTAGACACACTCACGAGCAGCACACCTAAAATCTCCTGCGTCTCCACATTGCGGATCGGCATTGTGAGCTGGATATAGCGGTTGAGTGAATCGTATTTGCTGGACTCCTTCCCCTGAAAGCTCGTAGCTACCTCCTCCGAGATAATGATCTTGGAGGTGTCGAGATCATAGGTGTCCTTGATAATGTGGAATGTATTATCCACGACGAGGATTCTGCCGTCGTAGATATTACAGATCAGCTCCACTTTTGAGTTGATGGATTCCTGGGAAACATCCTCGAGATAGCCATTATTGGCGATCTGATCTGATAAAATCTTTGCCTGACTGAGAATATCGATCGTCCGGTTCGCTACCGCACGGCTCTCATATGCGCGCAGCAGACCGATATGCAGCGCAAAACCCGGCACGATTCCAAAAATGACGAGTACAACGATCAAACGGAAACGCAGACTCTTAAAAAAGCTGCGCAGCTTCTTTTTCGACTTCATGTTATCTATTCCTTATAATACGTATTTCTCATCCCCTGTAATAATAGCCCACACCCCACTTGGTATGGACATATTTCGGCTCGCTGGGATTGGTCTCGATCTTCTCACGCAGACGGCGCACATGTACATCCACCGTGCGCACATCGCCGGGATAGTCCGCTCCCCACACGAGCTGCAACAGCTTTTCGCGGCTGAATACCTTGTTCTGGTTTGTGACAAACAGCTCGAGCAATTCAAACTCACGCGCAGTCAGATTGACCTCCCTGCCGAGAATAAACAGTCTGCGGCTGTCCAGATCCAGCTTCAGATCACCGTTTTCGATGACCCGCTCCTTTGCGGGCGCTGTTTCCTTGACAGCGGTTCTGCGCATGATCGCCTTGATACGCGCCTTGACCTCCAGAATATTGAACGGCTTGGTAATATAATCGTCCGCACCGTATTCCAGTCCGAGGATCTTATCCATGTCATCGCCCTTAGCGGTCAGCATCACGATCGGAACATCGGAAAACTCGCGAATGCGCTGGCAGACTTCAAAGCCATCCATTTTAGGCAGCATCAGATCCAGCAGAATCATATCATAGGTATTCTCCGTCGCCATACGGAGTGCCTCCTCGCCGTCATACGCACATTCCACTTCCATGCCATCCTGTTCCAAAGAAAAACGGATTCCCTTTACGATCAGCTTTTCGTCATCCACCACAAGCACCTTTTTCGCCATTCTACACCTCTCCCGCACTGCCCCGTGCTGTCTTTTTATCCGCTGCTATCCGCTCCATGTCCAGCAGCACAATTATTCCACCTTGATATGGTCCTCAAGCTTTGCAAAAACCCCGTCCTTGATTCCCTCGATATTTTTAATATCCTCGATCGCCGCAAATGCACCGTTCTTCTCGCGGTATGCAATGATGCTGTCCGCCTTCGCATCACCGATGCCCGGCAGCGTCTTTAGCTCCTGCGCGTCCGCCGTGTTGATGTTCACCCTGCCGTCCGACTCAGCCTCCTGCGCAGTTTCACGTTCCGCCGCCTCATCGACGGTCAGGATCTCGATCATCTCTCCGTCTGTCAGCAACTGCGCCTGATTCACCGCTGTCGGCGATGCCTCCCCGGTCAGACCTCCCGCAAGTGCAAGTGCCTCATAGATCCGGCTGCCCGCCGCAAGCTCGTAGACACCCGGATGCTGTACCGCACCGCACACATATACCGTCAGCCG
Organism: Oscillospiraceae bacterium; assembly: GCA_963640395.1. Taxonomy (GTDB): domain Bacteria; phylum Bacillota; class Clostridia; order Lachnospirales; family Lachnospiraceae; genus W0P33-017. The sequence goes on along the minus strand of CAVHZH010000011.1, from coordinate 11,079 downwards.
CTCTGAATCTGCGGATTCGGTCTGTGTACTGTCAGTTTCCACAATATCCGATGCATCCGTTTGTGCATTTTGCTGTATCTCATCCGATCCATCGGCATTTGTGTCTGTGTCAGTCAGCTCCCATCCGCCGCTCTCTGCCACATCGGACACATCCTGCCCCGGCACTGTGATCCGGTCAGATGCACACCCATATAAAAGTAACAGCAGAAGGCAACCGAACGCTGCCTTTGCTGTCTTTTTTTGAAATTTCATTTGTTGACTCCTTCCCGACATCGGCTGCCGGAAAGAACATACAAAGCGATATATTTATTTTATCCGAGATTTTTAAATATTACAACCCTTGTTTGACCCATTTTTTACGACAATTCATCCAGACACGCAGACAATTTTTCGATCATTTCATCCACATGGCATTTTTCGATCACGAGCGGCGGTACAAAGCGAAGGACATCGCTGCCCGCGGTAATAAGGATCAGCCCGTGCTCCAATGCCTTTGCAGACACCTCGCCGACCTTTTTCGTGCAGACCACACCCTGTATCAGTCCGACACCGCGGCGCGTGGTCAGGCAATCATATTTTTCAACCAGCCCGTCGAGCTTTTCTGATAAATAAGCACCAATCTCCTGCACGTGTGCGGGTATCTGATCGCGCTCCATCATCTCGATGACCTTTGTGACCGCTGCACCCACCAACGGATTGCCGCCGTAGGTCGTGCCGTGATCTCCGGGCATGAGCGACTGCTTTGCGACCTTTTCCGTCATCAGGAATGCGCCGACCGGCACGCCGCAGCCGAGCGCCTTTGCACTGGTCATAATGTCCGGCTTCACGCCGTAGCCCTGCCACGCAAACATGTGTCCGCTGCGTCCCATGCCGCACTGGATCTCATCGAGAATGAGTAAAATATCATGCTCATCACACAGCGCACGTACCCCTTCCATAAACTCTTTCGTCGCCGGATAGATACCGCCCTCGCCCTGGATCGTCTCAAAAATGACCGCACAGGTCTTGTCCGTGATCTGTGCCCGGACGCTCTCAAGATCATTAAAATCAGCGTAGCGCACACCCGGCATCAGCGGCTCAAACGGCTCTCTGTAATGCGCATTTCCGGTCACGGACAGCGCACCGATCGTGCGTCCGTGGAACGAATGATTCATCGCGATGATCTCATGTCCGCCGTGTCCATCGCGCGTATAAGCATATTTTTTCGCTGCCTTGATCGCTCCCTCGATCGCCTCCGCGCCGCTGTTTGTGAAAAAAACGCGGTCCATGCCGCTCACCCGGCCAAGCGCCTGTGCCGCGGTCGCAGTCGGCACGCTGTAATACAGGTTTGAGGTATGTATCAGCTTGTCGATCTGCGCCTTGAGCGCATTGTTGTACTCCTCGTTGTGATAGCCGAACGCCATGACAGCGATTCCTGCTGCAAAATCCAGATATTCCTTTCCGTCCGTATCGTACAGATACATGCCATCACCGTGATCGAGCACGAGTGAAAAACGGTTATATACGTGCAGCAGAGACTCCTCCGCCAGATTGATCTGTTCCTCTTTAGTCGTTTTCATGATAAAACTTCTGCTCCTTATCTCCTAAAAATGCGGTTCCGACACCCTTATTGGTGAAAATCTCCAAAAGCAGGCAATGTGCGATCCGTCCGTCCAAAATATGTACGCGTGACACGCCCTGCTCCATCGCGTCAATACAGTTGTTGAGCTTTGGCAGCATACCTCCGCCGATATAGCCGTCCTCGATGAGCTTTCGCGCCTCTGACAGATGCAGCTCGGAGATCAGCGTGCTCTTATCGTCCGGATCCTTGTACACGCCCTCGATGTCGGTCAAAAATGCCAGCTTTTCCGCGCTGACTGCCTTTGCGATCGCACATGCCGCATCATCTGCATTGATGTTGTATGACTCATAGTTATCATCCATTCCGATCGGTCCGACGATCGGCAGGAAATCCTTTTCCAGCAGATCATATAAAATTTTCGGATTGACCTCTGTGATCTCGCCGACGAAGCCGATGTCCTCGCCGTTTGAGTATTTTTTCTTTACCTTGAGCAGTCCGCCGTCCTTTCCGGTGATACCGACACCGTTCACACCGAGCTGCTGCACCATCTGCACCAGTGATTTATTGACTTTGTTCAATACCATCTCTGCGATCTCCATCGTCGCAGTATCCGTGACGCGCAGACCGTTGATGAAATGCGGCTCCATGCCTACCTTTTCTACCCAGCGGCTGATCTCCTTGCCGCCGCCGTGTACGATGATCGGCTTGAATCCGACGAGCTTTAAAAGTACCACATCCTGAATGACACTTTTTTTCAGCTCCTCGTCTACCATTGCGCTGCCGCCGTATTTTACGACAATGATCTTGCGGTTGAAGCGCTGGATATACGGTAATGCCTCTACGAGCACCTGTGCCTTCTGTAAAATATCGTCCATGTTTTCCATTGGTCTGATCTCCTTTTGTTTCTGCTTATAATATAGGTGCTTATGAGCGGTAATCCGCGTTAATCTTTACATAATCATAGGTGAGGTCACATCCCCATGCGGTTGCGCTCTCCGTACCCATGTTCATCCTTGAAATGATCTGCACATGATCGTTCGACAACAGCTTGGCTGCCTCCTCCTCACTGTAGTCCACACCTGCGCCGTCCTTAAAAATGAGCATTGTTTTATCGCCGCTCTTAAAATACATCTCGACCTTCATCGGATCAAACTGCACACCGGAATAGCCAAGCGCACACAACTCCCTGCCCCAGTTCGCATCGCAGCCGTACATCGCCGCTTTGGTCAGACTGGAGCACACGACTGATTTCGCAAGAATTCTTGCATGTTCTTTTGTATCTGCACCCTCAACAATCGATTCGACCAGCTTCGTTGCGCCCTCGCCGTCTGCCGCCATCTCCTTTGCCAGATAGGTGCAGACCTCTTTCAATGCCTCATAAAATGTCTCGTAGTCTGCGCCCTCTGCCGCGATTTCCTCATTGCCTGCCATACCGTTTGCCAGCACGAGCAGCGTATCGTTCGTGCTCGTATCGCCATCGACAGAGATCATGTTAAACGTATCGACAACGATCTCGCTCAATGCTTTCTGCAGCAGCGGCTGTGCAATCGCCGCGTCCGTCGTCACATAGGCAAGCATCGTACACATATTCGGGTGGATCATGCCGGAGCCCTTTGCCATGCCGCCGATCGTAGCAGTCTTTCCTCCAACCGTAAATGTATATGCGATCTCCTTTTTGTGCGTATCCGTCGTCATGATCGCCTGTGCCGCCTGTGTACCCGCATCCATACCTGATGCGAGCAGCGTCGCGAGCTTCTTTGCGCCCGCCTGCATTTTATCGATCGGAAGCTGCATACCGATGACTCCGGTCGAACCGAGCAGCACCGCATCTGCCCCGATGCCAAGTGCCTCCGCCGCCGCATCCGCAGTCATCTGGCAATAACGGTCGCCCTCCTCCCCGGTACATGCATTGGCAATACCGGAATTGACAACGATCGCCTGCGCGCTGCCGCTGCCCTTTACAATGTTGCGATCCCAGATTACGGGAGATGCCTTGAACACGTTCGTGGTAAATGTACCTGCCACAACAGCCGGTACCTCACTGTATACCATCGCCATATCGGTTCTGCCCTGATATTTGATGCCTGCAGCCGTCGCTGCTGCCTGATAACCCTTCGCTGCGGTCACACCGCCTGATATCTTTTCCATATGTTCTCCTCTTTTTCATGCATTGATTATGCGATTGCAAAATTCCAATTTCTATCACCATACCGCAACCGTCCGGCAGGGTGTTCCGATTACTCGTTGAACCTCGTGATATTCGCATCATTTAATGTGAAATCATAGTAGTTCAGATCCTCGCGGAACGTCCAGCCGACACTCTTCCAGAACCGGTTTCCGACCTCGTTGCTCTTGAATGCGATCAGGCTCACCTTGTTGATCTGCTCCGCCTGCAGCGCACGCATACACGCGACAGCCATTGCCTTGCCAATCCCGTGATTGCGGTAGTCCGCATGTACGCACACGTGGTAAAAGCATCCGCGCCTGCCGTCGTGTCCGCACAGGATCGCTCCCACGATACGTGTCCCGTCCACGGCAACCATGCTGGTCGTCGGATTCCGCCGCAGAAACCGCGCAACACCCTCCGCCGAGTCATCGATACTGCGGATGCCAAATCCCCTGATCGACATCCACAGCTCATATACACCTGCATAATCTTCCTCCGACATCGTGCGGATCTGTATGGTATCTTTGCTATTCATATCGTCTTTCATTCCGTTCTTCTTATCCTTATTTTAAACTGTTTTCGCAGTTGTCTTTTTTCAAATGATCTGTTTCCGGCAAAACGGTTCTGTCTGCTGTGCTCCGGCATTACGGGAAACAGGGCACGAGCTCCAGTCCCTCTTTCTCATCCAGACCAAACATCAGATTCATATTCTGCACCGCCTGACCGGCAGCACCCTTGACCAGATTGTCCAAAGCGCCCAGCATGATGACACGCCCGGTACGCTCATCGACCACAAAATTGACATCTACAAAATTGCTGCCCTCGACCCATTTCGTTTCCGGGCACTCACCCTTCGGCAGTACGCGCACAAAATATTCATTTGCATAATATTTGTCGTAAGCCGCGCGTATCTCTGCCTCGGTCGGATAGGTTCCGTCTGCCTTTTTCACCAGCGATGCGTATTCCGTCGCCAGAATGCCGCGGTTCATCGGCACGAGGTGCGGGGTAAAATTGATCACGACCGGCTCGCCGGCTGCATAGCCCAGCTGCTCCTCGATCTCCGGTGTATGCCGGTGCGTCGCCACGCCGTAGGCTTTCATATTTTCATTGACCTCACAGAACAGGTTCGGCAGCTTGGCACCGCGTCCTGCGCCGGAAGTGCCGCTCTTGGCATCCACGATCAGTGTATTCGGATCAATCAGCCCCTCCTTTACGAGCGGATAAGCGGTCAGGATCGAACAGGTCGTATAACAGCCCGGATTGGCGATCAGGCGCGTATTTTCATTGACCAGCCCACGGTTGATCTCGCACAGCCCGTAAACAGCCTGTTCGATCAACTGCGGTGACTGGTGTGTGATCTTGTACCATTTTTCATAGGTGGCCACATCCTTGATCCGGTAGTCCGCACTCAGATCGATGAACCTCGCCTTTTTCAACAGTTCCTCCGTCAGAATGCCGCCCAGATAGCCCTGCGGGGTCGCTGTAAAGATCACATCCACCTGATCCGCCAGCTCCTCAATGTTATCGTCGAGACATTTGTCCTCCACCAGTTCAAACATGTTGCGGTACACGCTTGCATATTTTTCGTCTACATAGCTGCGCGAACCGTACCACTTGATGGTTACCTCTTTATGCCTGAGTAAGATGCGCACCAGCTCCGCTCCTGCATAGCCGGTTGCACCGATAATACCTGCTTTTATCATTGGATTTTACCTTCCTTTTTAATTCTCATGACTCATCTTTTCCTATACTAATACTATTTTTTCTATTCGTAAAGTGTTTTTTGCAACTTTTCACATATTTTATGCGTAATTATGCATATTTAACATGTTTTATGCATTTATTTTGCATATTTTTTCAGTTGCACTACATCTAAAATTGATGTATGATGTTAGATGATTAGAAAAATGTGAGTAATTTTAGGAGGAAAGACAAATGAAAGAAAAAGTAGTTCTCGCCTATTCCGGCGGACTGGATACGACAGCAATCATCCCGTGGCTGAAGGAAACCTATGATTATGAGGTTATCTGCTGCTGTATCGACTGCGGACAGGAGGAGGAGCTGGACGGACTGGACGAGCGTGCCAAGCTCTCCGGTGCTTCCAAGTTATATATTGAGGACATCACGGACGAGTTCGCAGAAGACTACATCATGCCCTGCGTGATGGGCAGCGCAGTCTACGAGCACAAATATCTGCTCGGAACTTCTATGGCGCGCCCGGGCATCGCCAAGCGTCTCGTAGAGATTGCCAGAAAAGAAGGTGCCGTAGCGATCTGCCACGGTGCTACCGGAAAAGGAAACGACCAGATCCGCTTTGAGCTGGCGATCAAGGCACTGGCTCCCGACATCAAGATTATTGCCCCGTGGCGTGACGACAAATGGCAGATGGATTCCCGTCAGGCAGAGATCGACTACTGCAAGGCACACGGCATTGACCTTCCGTTTTCTACCGACAGCAGCTACAGCCGTGACCGTAACCTGTGGCATATCAGCCATGAGGGACTGGAGCTGGAGGACCCTTCCTGCGAGCCCAACTATGAGCATCTGCTCGTACTCGGCGTGACACCGGAAAAAGCACCCGACGAGCCGGAATATGTAACGATGACCTTTGAGGCAGGTGTGCCGAAGTCTGTCAACGGAAAAGAAATGAAGGTTGCTGATATCATCCGTGAGCTGAACCGTCTCGGCGGCAAGCACGGCATCGGCATTGTAGATATCGTAGAAAACCGTGTTGTAGGCATGAAGAGCCGCGGCGTATACGAGACACCCGGTGGAACCATTCTCATGGAGGCGCATGACCAGCTTGAGGAGCTGATCCTCGACCGCGATACAATGGCTGCAAAGCTGGAGATGGGACGCCGTCTGGCGCAGGTTGTATACGAAGGAAAATGGTTCACTCCGCTGCGCGAGGCACAGCAGGCATTCATCGAGTCTACTCAGAAATATGTAACCGGTGAAGTAAAATTCAAGCTGTACAAGGGCACGATCAGCAAAGCAGGTACCGCTTCTCCGTACTCTCTCTACAGCGAGTCACTTGCCAGCTTCACAACCGGAAACGACTACGACCACCACGATGCTCAGGGATTCATCACGCTGTTTGGTCTGCCGTTGAAAGTACGTGCGCTGCGTATGTTAGAGGTAAATAAGAATAAGAAATAAGTATTTGGATTGGTAAAGGGCGGTTCACAATGGACTGACCTAAGGAAATGCTGATTTAATCAGCATTTCCTTAATTTCCCTTCCAATCATATGGGCTGTATCTGTTATTCTGTTTTCAACTAATCAACCAGCTATAATCCTTACGGCAGTCAAGGATATGATCCACATACACTGTATCATCCTTGATTTGATAAAGAACAAGATACCACTTTTTCATTTCCGCGACCACATATCACGATAACACTTTCTTCATAACTTCCATCAGCTTCTCCGCACTGATTGGTTTTGCTATATATCCGTTCATTCCGGTTTGTAATGCTTTCTGCTTATCGGAATCAAAAGCATTCGCCGTCAGTGCTATGATCGGAATATCTGCAACGTCCGTATTCTTTAGGGTACGGATCTCTCTCGTTGCCGTGTAGCCATCCATCAGCGGCATCTGGATATCCATCAGGACCAGATCGTATTGTCCGGGTTTGGAATCTGCCACTGCTTCAACAGCCTCGATTCCATCCTTTACACTCGTGACTTCCACTCCGGCATCTTCTAATATCGCTGTGACAATTTCCCTGTTCAATTCATTGTCTTCCGCCAGCAGAACCTTTGTCCCTTTTATGTCAAAGTCGGTTTTGAGGTCAACAGCCTCTTCCAAAGCATCAGCCTTACCGGTTTCCCTGCATATCTTAAGCTGCAGCGTGACAACAAATTCTGTTCCGGCTTCCATTTTGCTGTTCACGGAGATCGTACCGCCCATCATATCCACGATATTCTTCGTGATCGCCATTCCAAGCCCGGTTCCCTGAATACCGTTCACCGTTTGCGTCTGCTCTCTTGTAAAGGTTTCAAAAACATGTTTCTGGAATTCGCCGCTCATTCCGATGCCTGTGTCCTTCACATGGAACTCGTAACATGCATCACCCGGCATGACAGCAGGTTTCTGGATGACCCGGATGCCGATGGTGCCGCCGGAAGGCGTATACTTTACCGCATTGCTCAGCAGATTCAGCATGATCTGACTGAAATGCAGCCTGTCGCACATCACATACTCATTGACAATGCCCGTGGTATCGATGAAGAAATCCATCTGTTTTTCATCGATATCCGGCTGCACAATAGTTCGGATCTCCAGAAGCATTTCCGGCAGATGTACCTGTGTTTCCTCAATTTTCATGCTGCCGCTCTCGATACGGCTCATATCAAGGATATCATTGATCAGTGATAACAAGTGATTTCCGGATGTAGAAATTTTCTGCAGATAATCCTTAACAAGCTCCGTATCATTGAGGTGTGCAGCAGCAAGTGCCGTAAATCCTATGATCGCATTCATAGGTGTCCGTATATCGTGAGACATGCTGTTGAGGAACATGGTCTTTGCTTTATTGGCATCCTCGGCAGCATCCAGCGCCCTTTTTAGGATCTGACGCTTTTCTTCCTCTTCCTTTTTGGCATCATCAATGATTCTTTCTGAATACACGATCATGTTTTCATGATTCTCCCGATGAAACGCAACCGCCTCAGCACCGATCCAATGTGTTTTTCCATTTCTGTTCAGCATAAACTCATGATATTCATTTTTATGCTGGCTTTTTGCAATTTTTTTCAGATTCTTTGTACCGAACCATTCTTTATATTCCTCCCGGTACTGTTCGTCAATCTCTTCTGCAAGCACAGGTATCAGTTCGGAAAACTTCGTGCCTGTTGTGGGAATGCGTTTTTCACCAGATTCCGCTGAGAGCAGTTTGCAAGTGTCTTTTTCCAGATCAATACCCAGTATGACTGCTTTTGCCTCGGAATTAGATGCAATGATCATCTGCTTTTCATATGTATTTTCATTCTCAAGCAGCTTCAGATTTCGATGCTCCCTGTAAATAAGCAGCGCGATCAGGACAGCAAATCCAAGGAAAATGATACCTGCCAGAATAAAAGTCCTCACCAAAATATGATGTGTCTGTACATTCAGCACATCTTCCAGCACAACCGATACCAGATACCAGTCTGTAGATTTTACAGGTGTAAAATAATACAGATTATTCTCCCCGTTATAGGAAAACACGGACCACCCGGAATCTCCGTCTGCCACGATCCCTGCCACTTCATCTACTGCCGCGCTCTCATTTCCTTCTTCATTTTTCAGGAGTGTAAAAAAATTGCTGGCAGTCTTGTTTCCTCTTGCTGTCGTAGACCGGAACAAAATATCCCCATTCCTGCTGATCAGGTAAGAATGTCCCCGATTCTGCAAAAAGTTCACAGAAAACGCATCATTTAAACTGTTTCCTGCTATTTCCCTGATCAGAGTACCGGACACGCCATCCTGAAATGTTACCATTTGAACAAGTGCAATAACTCTTTCGCCACTGTTTTCACTGATATATGGTGCAAGGATCTCACCATCCTCATCGATTTCATCCGGGATGTTTTGGAATTCATAGCCGCTGTTCTTTGGATAAATAGTATGGTTCAGGACAAGAGCCGCTGTATATTGACTGGAATCAAACATCCTCATGACAGCATCCATACGATCTGTATCGGAAGAATCCATGGATTCCAGTGTTTTCTTCTGCATGGCAACAACAGACTGTTCCGCGTCAATTTTCTCGGAAATCATTTTTCCGGCACGGTTTGTACTTTCCATAATCGTATTCACCGAGCTGTCCCAAAGATCATTCTGGACACTGTCCATATAATACATCCCGTAGAACAATACTGCACACATAACCAGTATTCCAATGACTACAATCTGTGCATATCCTTTTTTCTTTAAAATATGTTTCATTGACACCTGTGCTCCCCTTAATGATTGAAACCGAGATACTCTTTTGCTTCTGCATCCAGTTCATCCTGTACATCCGCTTTTGATGCTCCGTCTAAAAGCTTTTGTACCGCGTCTTTCGTCAGATCCCATATCGGAAGATCTAACCGATAATCAGCCCCTATCGCAGTTTTTTCCTCCTGATAGCATGCGATCACAGGCTGAATCTCTTTTGCAGAGGATGACTCCCCGTCTTTCAGAGGTGAAATCGAGCACTGATCTTCACAGAATTCATGCAGATTTTCTGCCTGTGTAAAATATTCCACAAACTGCTTTGCTTCATCCAGATATTCGCTGTCTGCATTTACCGCAAGCCGGGTATCCGGATTTACTACGACCAGCGAACCGTCCCGCAGGATCGGAAGCGGGTCTACTTCATAAGTGAATTCCGCATGATAATCGCTTTTTAAGCGGTTTGATGCCCATACCCCGGTCAGCATAAACGGATTTTCACCCTTAGCAAATGCCTCCAAGTCATCCGACGTTTTCTGAGTATCCTTTGTGATGTCTGCATCCACATATTTTTTCTGCAGTATGTCATCCACCAGCGAAATACCATCCGACAGACTTTCTGCGAATCCCAGTTTTCCGGAATTTACGTCTGAAAAATACGATCCTGCTTTCCCATTTTGATATTCCTCATAATAAGAGGCTCCGATTGCCAGAGTCTTTAAAGAAATATCATTGTTTGCAATGACCGGCGTGATTCCTTCACCTATAAAATAGTCGCATACAGCTTCAAATTCCTGCAGATTTGCAGGAACGCTCTGACCATGCTCCCTTAGCATGTCCATATTGCAGTAAAGTCCAAATGCAGATACCGTTGTCGGCAGCCAGTAGATTCCATCCTCCTGAACGAACTGCTCTTTCATATCTTCCGCATACCGGTCAACGGTTGACAGACCTGTCAGATCTGCGAGTTTTCCTTCCTTCTGGAGACTGATCGTCGAATCATGGTCAACCATAAAAATGTCATCTCCATTGCCTGATTCCATTCGTTTGAGCAATGTGTCATAGTAATCCGTTCCCTTAATAGATTCGTAAGTAATGACAATATCCGGATGTTCCTTCATATAATCACTCATGATTTTTTCAATCACATGCACATTGCTTTCATCTGCTTTATTTCCAAAAAAAGTCAGGGTAACCGTTTCCCGCGTACCTTTTTCAACCAGTTGTACCCTATTTGCTGTTTTACCCGAACATCCTGTAAGGCTTAACACCGCCATACTCCCTGCCAACAATCGCATAAATGCTCTTTTTCCCATTCCTGCATCCCCTCACAAATTGTATTCCATCTTGTCCATCGTTATTCGGTTTCATCCATTTTAAGGAAACGCTGATTAAAGCGTTTCCCGCGCCGGATTTGCGCTGCGAAGCAGC
>CAVHZH010000010.1:0-37686 GCA_963640395.1 Oscillospiraceae bacterium | reverse complement strand
TCGCCGATGTGGCTCAATTGGCAGAGCAGCTGATTTGTAATCAGCAGGTTATCGGTTCGAGTCCGATCATCGGCTTTAAGTCACAAGACTTAATTTAATATCGCGGGGTGGAGCAGTCTGGAAGCTCGTCGGGCTCATAACCCGAAGGTCATAGGTTCAAATCCTATTCCCGCAACTCATGCCCAGTTAGCTCAGTTGGTAGAGCAAAGGACTGAAAATCCTTGTGTCTCTGGTTCGATTCCGGAACTGGGCATTTTTTATATCTAAAACAGTATCTTCGTGCTGTTTTTAAGAGTCGCGAGCGACTCTTTTTTTAATTCATAGGAGATTCTTTATCCCATGCCAGACTACTTGCATAACATCGGTAGAGCGGCTATAATAAAGCTATTCAAATAGCTGATGGAATGGAGGGAAATATGAATTTTACAATCATATTGCTGTCGTCAAGATATGGTTTGGCAATCATGTGGCTGGTTTTACTGGTTCTATTGCTGGTTATTGAACTGATTACAGTCGGATTGACAACGATCTGGCTGGCAGGAGGCGCATTAGCTGCATTTATTTTGGCGGCGATGGGAGTGAATCTGTGGGTACAGATAATCGTATTTTTGATCGTTTCTTTTCTGTTGGTTTATTTTACACGACCGTTTGCACTCAAATATTTGAAGCCAAGACAGACGCGTACGAATAGTGATGAGTTGATTGGAGAGACCGTAAAGGTGACAGAACGTATTGATAACCGTGCAGCAGCCGGCAGAGCACTGGCAAGAGGCATGGAGTGGAGTGCGCGTGCGGTATCGGATGATCTGGTGATCGAAGCTGACACATTGGTGAAGGTGCTTCGGATCGAGGGTGTCAAGCTGATCGTTGAGCCCATTCATGCGGAGCAGGAATCATGAGGATAACGGTCTGCCTGATCCGTCATGGCAAAACAGCCGGAAATATGCAGCACCGATATGTCGGACGCACGGATGAACCGCTATGTGAGGACGGTATCCGGCAGATTTGTGAACAAAAACAGATCTACGGCTGGCAGTTTTCCACAAAAGGGGGCGGATTTCCGCTAAATAAAGTATATATGAGCCCGATGCTCCGCTGCAGACAGACAGCGGAGCTGCTTTTTCCCGGTATAGAACAGGAATCCATTGAGGATTTCCGGGAGATGGATTTCGGGGCGTTTGAATATAAAAATTATGAGGAGTTGAATGGGGATGCACGCTATCAGGCATTTATTGACAGCGGCGGGCAGACGGATTTTCCGGAGGCAGAGACGCAGGCACATTTTCGTGAGCGCGTCATCCGAGCATTTGCACAGTGCGTGGAGCATATGTTGTCCCATCAGCCACGGACTGACGCAGATCGGGCATATACTTTTGTAGTGCATGGCGGCACGGTCATGGCGATTCTGGATGCCTATGCGCGACCGCACAGACCATATTTTGACTGGCAGATTCCTGCCGGGACGGGGTATCGCTGCGAGCTGGAAGCTTTACCGGAGGACGTGTATCTGACGCATATACAGCGTTTAACTCCGGACTGAGACATTTAAAATTCAAAGAAAAGATAGACAAAAGAGCTGTTTTGTATAGTGGATTTGGACAACATTTCTGCATTGAATATTCTATAAAAGAGCATTCTTTTGTATACTTTAACATAATCATAAATTTACAATTAGAGGAAGAAGAGGTCTATTATGAGTATTACACAGTCTATTGAACGGGGAGCATTTAGCTTAGCGATTGATGGAGTTTTAAAGCACATCAATAAAGATCGTGAAAAAGGTCTGTTACAAATTTTGGATTTAACACAAAAGTTAATGGGTGATAATTTTGGAGAAGCTGCCTATGAGGGCGCAAAGAAGATGATCACTGATCCCGATAGTAAATGGATGCGTTATGTAAACCGTCTGCTGGATGAAACTGATCCGCATGTTGCAAAAATGACAGCTTTAAACCTCGGTTATCAGGCTGCTTTTCAAGGAACTAAGACCATCCGTAAGATGCGTGAGGAGCATCAGTGCAATATTCCGTGGCTGATCCTGATGGATCCCACGAGCGCCTGCAATTTGCATTGTACAGGATGCTGGGCAGCCGAGTATGGTAATAAGCTGAATCTGACATTTGATGAGATGGATCGGATCGTTACACAAGGTAAGGAGCTTGGCATCTATTTCTATATGATGACCGGTGGCGAGCCGTTAGTCAGAAAAGCAGATATTATCCGGCTTTGCGAAAAGCATAACGAGTGTGCGTTCCATTGCTATACGAACGGTACACTGATAGATCAGAAGCTGTGTGATGATATGAAGCGTGTCGGAAACCTGTCATTTTCTATCAGTCTGGAGGGCTTTGAGGATGCCAATGATTTCCGCCGTGGAGACGGTGTGTATAAGAAGGTTCTGGATGCGATGGATCTGCTGCATGAGAATGGACTGATCTTTGGCAATTCTGTATGTTATACATCCAAGAACATGATGTCTGTCACGAGTGACGAGTTCTTTGATCTGCTGATTGAGCACGGCAGCCGTTTTGCATGGTATTTCCATCTGATGCCGGTAGGTATGAAGGCAACACCGGAGCTGATGCCGAGCAAGGAGCAGAGAGAGTATATCTATCATCGTATCCGTGAGGTACGTGGCATGACCGGTGGAAAAGAGATCTTTGTGATGGATTTCCAGAACGACGGCGAGTATGTCGGCGGATGTATCGCCGGAGGACGAAACTACTGCCACATCAATCCGAACGGAGATGTGGAGCCTTGCGTATTCATCCACTATTCCGGGGCAAATATCCGTGAGAAGTCACTGCTTGAGTGTCTGAAACAGCCGTTATTTATGGAATACAGAAAGGGACAGCCGTTTAATGACAATATGCTGCGTCCCTGCCCGATGTTGGAGAATCCGGAGCTGCTGGTAGAGATGGTTCACCGTTCCGGTGCACATTCTACGGATGTTGAGCAGAAAGAACCGGTAGAGCATCTGTGTGAGAAGTGTAAGGAATATGCAGAGAACTGGACACCTACGGCAAATAAGCTGTGGGGCTGCGGACACTTCACAAAGAAGGGTTATGTAAACTTCGCAAGCGAAGAAGAAAAAGCAAAATTATAAAGCTGAAAGCGAAAGCTATGCGCCTCCCGATGGCAGAAATGTCATTCGGAGGCGTATTCCTTTTAAAAATAAATATTTTATGCTAAGATGGAACTATTCGGGAATAGGACAGGAACAGAAAAGGGAAAGTAATGTTATTAGACGGAAAAAATGGGGAACGGTTGTTGTGCGAAAAGCAAGGTGACGGCTCGTTAAAGCTGTGCCGGGTATTTGGCAGTCTGGATACGCTTGAACTGCCTGAAACAGCGGCGGGCGATCCGATTACGGTGATCGGTGCGTATTGCTTTGCAAAACAGGGGCGGCTGTCCGAGGTATTGGCGGATGAGCTTCATGCCGCGGGGCTTGGCGATGGGACGACAGCCACAGAAGGGCGGCTGCGGCCGCTCAATGGCAATTATTTGCGGGAGATCAGCCTGCCGGACAGCGTAGTCTGTCTGGAAACGTATGCTTTTTATAATTGCAGAAGGCTTGAGCGGCTCACGGTTGGAGCAGCACTGCGGGAGGTAAACAGTGATGCTTTTATGAATTGCCGCGCGCTGCATACGCTCGTGCTGCGTGCAGCAGCATCAGAGACGACCGGTCTGCCGTTTTTGCTGAATCAGCTAAATGCTGAGCTGTGTGTGGAGTTTGCAGAGGGCAGGCGGGTACGGCTGCTTTACCCGGAATACAGCGAGAGCTATGAGGAGATCGGTCCTGCACATATCTTCAGCCTGCATGTAGAGGGAGAGGGCTATCGCGCCAGAAGGCAGTTTGTAAACGGTGTTTTGGATATCAGGGACTATGATGCGGTTTTTGAAAAAGCATGCAATGAGGAGCAGTTTGTGACGCTCATGAAAATGGCGATCTATCGACTGAACGATCCATATGAGCTGTCGGCAGAGGCAAAGTCGCGTTACGAGTCTTATCTGAAAGCACATGAAGTGCCGATATTGGAGCAGCTTGTCCATGCGCAGGACGAGGAAAATCTGCGTCTGCTGTGCGGACAGCCGTTGATCTCAGACGATGCGATACAGGCGGCGGTAGTCCGGGCAGTCGCAGAGGGCTGGACGCGTGGCGTTGCCGGTATTATCCGATGGAGGAATAGTGATGCATGAAGTGAGTCATACAGCGGTTGATATTGGGGATCAGCAGAAAAAAATTCACCATATAGAGACGCAGACGGAGTGGGAATGCCGGATGTTTGGCAAAGTAATAGAATATCTGCAGGATGAGCTGTGTATCGACCTGCCGTATATGGAGCGGGCGTTCTCGGCGCTGGAGCCGGAGGGAAAGGAAAATGTCCGCGCGTTTGCGACAGAGGGAATCCATCTGTATTATCCGTCGGCACATTATCTGAAGCTGTTTGAGGAAAATGAGCTGTTTTTACGGCGTGCCTATCTGCATACGGTACTGCATTGTCTCTATGCGCATCTGTGGCAGCGGGGTGACAGGGCGGAAATGTTGTGGAATCTGGCGTGCGATATTGCGGTAGAAGCCGTGATCGACAGCCTCGGTCAGCCGTCTACAAAGCGTTTGCTCAGTTGGACGCGACAGCAGGTTTATAAGCATCTGCGAGAGCAAAAGCTGTGTTCCGCGGCAGGGATTTACGGATGGCTGGAGCAGGAACCGCCGGAAGATTTATTCATGTTGGCACAGGAGTTTTACACGGACGACCACGCGCTCTGGGGCAGCAGACAGAAGCAGTGTCCACTGCCGGGGCAGGGCGAACCGCCGGATCCTGTGCAGCAAAAATGGCAGCAGCTTGCCAGAAAGGTGCAACTGATGAAGGAGAAAAGCGGACAGACGCAGGATGCTGCAGCCGCTGCTTTGGAGCAGGAGATACTTGCACAGAGAAACCGGAGAAGCTACAGGGAGTTTTTGCTTAGATTTGCTGCTTTTCATGAGCAGTTGAAGGTGGATATAGACACATTCGACCTGAATTATTATACTTATGGGCTGCGCACCTATGGCAATCTGCCGCTGATTGAGCCGGTGGAGACGCGCGAGGAGCACCGGATCAGGGAATTTGTCATAGCGATCGATACAAGCTACTCGACGAAGGGAGAGCTGGTGCGCGCATTTTTACAGGAAACGCTGCATATTCTGCTGGAAAAGCAGATGTATTCGGATGCGGTGCAGATTCACCTGATCCAGTGCGACGATGCGGTGCAGGAGGATGCTGTGATCACGGATATGCATCAGGCGCAGGAATTGCTGGCACATTATGAGATTAGGGGTGGCGGCAGCACCGATTTCCGACCGGTTTTCCGCTATATTGAGCAGCTCCGCGGCAAGGGTGTGCTGCGCGAGCTCGGCGGGCTGATTTATTTTACGGATGGAAACGGTACCTATCCGGGAGAAAAACCGGATTATCCGTGCGCATTTGTGTATCTGGATGATTACCGGGAGGCAGATGTCCCGGTGTGGGCGATGCGGCAGCGTCTGCGCGAGGCTGATCTGCGGTTAGCTCATGGTGTGGGAGAGTAGGCTTTAGATGCAGATTATGTTAGAAACGGCTTAGGAGGAAAACAACTTATGAATATCGCACAGGCGAAGGAAGAAATCAGGCATACTGTGCAGGCGTATCTGAAAAAGGATGACAAGGGCAATTACCGGATTCCCGTGATCCGGCAGCGTCCGGTTTTGCTGATGGGACCGCCGGGTATCGGAAAAACACAGATTATGGAGCAGGTCGCGCAGGAGTGCGGTGTGGGGCTGGTCGCGTATACGATCACGCATCACACGCGGCAGAGTGCGGTCGGGCTGCCGCTGATCTGCGAGGAAACCTATGAGGGACAGACTTACTCCGTGACAGAGTATACAATGAGTGAGATCATTGCGAGCGTTTACCGCTGTGTCAGGGATGAAGGGAAAAAAGAGGGAATACTGTTTATCGATGAGATCAACTGCGTATCGGAGACGCTGACACCTGCGATGCTGCAGTTTTTGCAGTGCAAGACGTTTGGCAACCGTGCCGTGCCGCAGGGATGGATCATCGTGGCGGCGGGCAATCCGCCGGAGTACAACCGTTCTGTGCGCAGCTTTGACATGGTGACACTGGATCGCGTCCGGCTGATAGAGGTAGAGCCAGAGCTGGATATATGGCTGAATTATGCTGCTGATAAGCATATTCACGGGGTAATTACCAGCTATTTGCAGCTCCGTAAAAATAATTTTTACAGAATAGAGACAGATGTGGATGGGCTGCGATACGTGACGGCGCGCGGCTGGGAGGATCTGAGCGCGCTCATGCAGGTTTATGAGGAGCTGGAGATTCCGGTTACAGAGGAGGTTGTCCGCGAATACCTGCGTTTGCCGGATGTGGCTGAGGATTTTGCGGCATATTATGAACTGTACCGGAAATACAGGGATGATTATGGGATTTCTGAGATTTTGCGTGGAAATGCGCAGCCGGCGGTCTATGAGCGGTTATTAAAGGCTGGGTTTGACGAGCGTGTTGCCGTGGTCAACCTGCTGCTTGACGCGCTCAAGGAGCCGCTGGATCGTATGTTTGCGGAAAAGACATTTACCGGAACGCCGCAGAGCGAGGCGCTGGCAGACGCGATGGGACATGCCTTTGATTTTCTGGAGGATGCGTTTGGAGAGGATGGTTCGCAGGAAATGCTGTTGTTTGTGACGGGGCTTACCATGTATAAGGAGGCAGCCGTTTTTCTTGCGATGAATCCGCAGCCGAAGTATATGAAATACAACGAGCTGCTCCTTGGAGGCGGTCGTAGAAGAAAACTGTTGCAGGAATTAAAACAGGATTAAATGAAAGGACAAAGGCAGATGGGATTTTTTACAGAAAATGAGCTGGAAACATTTGATTTTACCGAAAGCTATGTGTCGGAGCTGCGTTTTGGCATTGGTTCGTGTTATCTGGTGGCAGATAACGTGAAGATCTTAGAGAAAAACAGCAAAAACCGGGATATACGCACGATGCGCACCAATGGACTGATGCTTCGGATCGTAGAGCCGCAGGTGCTGGCGGTGATCGAGGAGGGCTGCAAAATCTATAACGCGGATGGCATGCTGCAGGAGGAGGTCGCTGACCGTGTGATGAAGCCGGAGGAGTATGCGGCGCTGTGCAGCGCGTTAGAGGGCGCTGAAATCTATGGATTGAACAAAGAGGGCACGACCTATGAGCTTGGAATCAATGGGGAGGAACATTCTTATACAATCCGGATTCAGGGCACGGCTGATACCCAAGAATGGGAGCGATTCATGAATTAGTCCTGATCGCATACCGGAACAAGAATAATCCACCGCTTTTTCCACATACTAGCCATATAGTACACAATATGGAAAGCAGGAGGAATGCTAAGATATGAAAGCCACAGGAATAGTACGCCGTATCGATGATCTGGGGAGAGTCGTGGTGCCGAAAGAGATCCGCAGGACGCTGCGCATCCGGGAGGGCGATCCCTTAGAGATATTTACAGACCGGGAAGGTGAGATTATCCTCAAAAAATATTCGCCGATCGGAGAGCTGGGACAATTTGCGGGGCAGTATGCGGAGGCGATGGCGCAGACGACCGGACATCTCGTGTGCATCACGGACAGGGATCATGTGATCGCGGCATCCGGTGTCGGAAAGCGCGAATTTGAAGGAAAACCGGTCAGCCGGGAGCTGGATCAGCTCATGGAGGACCGCGGCACGCTGGTTGCCAGCAGTGATGAGAATGATTTTATGCGGATCACGCTGGATGACAATGGCTCTTATGTGACACAGGCGATCAGCACGATCATCTGTGAAGGGGATGCGATCGGTGCAGTCATTCTCTATGATAAAAACGACAAAAGCCGCATGGGAGAGACCGAAAATCAGTTGGTGCTTATCGCGGCAGGCTTTCTGGGAAAGCAGATGGAGCAGTGATATTTTTTCATGAAAACCCCTCTTTGGACTTTCATTTTATCGAATAAGTAAGTATAATAGGAAAGATAAAATGAAGAAAGAGGGGCTTTCTTAATTATTATGGAAAAAAATCAGAAAAAGCATAAACATAAAAAACGCAGCAGGACAAAGCTAAAGGTCATACTGATCTCGCAGATTATTTTACTCGCGCTCATTCTGGGCGCGCTGGCGTTCTACTTTTTCGGCGGTTATGCCAAAAAGATCCACCAGCTCAAGGCGGACGCAGATGCGCTGGTCAGCAGCTCTACCGTTGATACGTTTCGCGCATCGCAGACCAGTGTGGTCTACGATACGAATGGTGAGGAGATTACTGTCGTAAAGGGCGAGAAGGACAGCTATTATCTGACCTTTGACCAGATCCCCGAGGGTGTGAAGGGCGCGATCGTCAGTATTGAGGACAAGAAATTTTATAAGCACCGCGGTGTGGATTTCAAGGCGATCGTCCGGGCAGCAGTTGCCATGGTGAAAAACCAGAAGATCACACAGGGCGGCAGTACGATCACGCAGCAGCTCGCGCGGACGGTCTTTTTGTCAAATGAAAAGTCGTGGGAGCGAAAGGTCGAGGAGATCTTTATCGCGGTCGGGCTGGAGCATAAATACAGCAAGGAGCAGATCCTGGAGTTTTATCTGAACAATATTTATTTTGCCAACGGATATTACGGCATTGAGGCAGCCGCGCGCGGATATTTCAACAAGGGTGTGGCAGAGCTGTCACTGGCGGATCAGGCGATGCTGTGCGGCATCCCGAACAATCCGACCATTTACGACCCGGTGGAAAATCCGGACAACGCGGTCGCAAGGCGGAACCGTATCCTCAAGCAGATGTATGAGGATGGCAAAATTTTAGAGGATACTTACGAGGAAGCAATCCAGCAGGAACTCAAGCTCAACCGACCGAAGCGTGAAAAATATGATTATGTAGAGACATATACCTACTATTGTGCGACGCGGGCGCTCATGGAAATGAACGGCTTCGAGTTCCGCAATGATTTTGCGGATCAGGCGGAAAAGGATGCCTATGATGAGGCATACGATGAAATGTATGAGGATTGCCAGAAAACGCTATTCACCGGAGGCTACCGGATCTATACATCGATCGATCTGAATGCGCAGAATGAGCTCCAGACCTCTATTGATGAGGGTGTGAGCGAATTCACGGATACGACGGAGGACGGCATTTACGAGCTGCAGGCAGCAGGCGTATGTATTGATAACGAGACCGGGCATGTGACGGCGATCGTCGGCGGCAGGAGTCAGGATTTTTCCGGACACACACTCAACCGTGCGTACCAGAGCTTCCGTCAGCCGGGCAGCTCGATCAAGCCGCTGATCGTGTACACGCCGCAGTTAGAGCGCGGTTATACGCCGGATTCCATCGTAAATGACCAGAAATTCGAGGGTGGACCGTCGAACTCGAATGGAACATATTCCGGAAATATCACGCTGCGCTCCGCCGTGGAGCAGTCAAAAAATACGATTGCCTGGAAGCTGTTGGAGGAGCTGACCCCGAAGGTCGGACTCGAATATCTGAAGGCGATGAATTTCTCCAAGATTGATGAGCGGGATGAAGTGCCCGCCGTGGCGCTTGGCGGATTTACTTATGGTATGTCTGCGGTGGAGATGGCGAGCGGTTACGCAACGATTGAAAATGACGGTGTTTACCGTGAACCGACCTGTATCGAGCGGATCGAGGATGCCAAAGGGGATGTATTGTATGAGGCATCGACAGATGGAAAAACAGTCTATGAGCAGAATGCATCGCGCATGATGACTGATATACTGACCGGAGTCATGACACGTGGTACGGCGCGGGGACTCGATCTGGGCGACATGCCGTCCGCAGGTAAGACCGGAACGACAAACGACCACAAGGACGGCTGGTTCTGCGGTTATACGAGATATTACACGACGGCAGTCTGGGTTGGCTATGACACACCCAAAGAAATGCAAAGTCTGTCCGGAGCGACTTATCCGGGTCATATCTGGCAGGATTTTATGAAAAAAATACATGAGGGTAAGGAACCTCTGGATTTTGAGCCGTATGTCAGCTATAATGATACTACTCAGATCACAGAGACGGAAGAAACACCGGAGGAGTCTGAGGAACAGACGACGGAAACGGAGGAGCCGGAAGAGACGGAGAAACCGATCAATATACCGGGTGAGGTGGATCAAACGGAACAGCCGGATACGTCTGACGAGCCGGTAGATATACCGGGAGAGGTGGACAAACCGGATACATCGGACGAATCGGATACATCGGACACACCGGACACACCGGACACGCCCGAAACACCGGAGGAACCGGAACAGCCGGATACGTCACAGAATCCGGATGACAGCAGTGTGGATAGCGAGGAGACCGTTTCTGATTGACGATAGGTGATTGTGAAAATGTTTCGCAAACAAGCGATTGACAAAGGGAAAAGGAGAACGAGATGAAAACCTATGGATTTGGAGTAGATATTGGGGGAACTACAGTGAAGCTGGGATTGTTCCGCACAGACGGAACCCTGTTGGATAAATGGGAGATCCCGACCAGAACAGAAGATGACGGCGCACACATCCTGCCGGATGTAGCGGATGCGATCAAGGGAAAGATCGCGGAGAAAGCGATCGATCCGTCGGATGTACAGGGCGTAGGAGTCGGTGTACCGGGTCCTGTGACTCCCGAAGGTGTTGTCCGCAAATGTGTCAATCTCGGATGGGGTGTTTTTAATGTCGAAGATACACTTTCTGAGCTGACCGGTTATCCGGTAAAGGCAGGAAATGATGCGAACGTAGCGGCGCTCGGAGAAATGTGGCAGGGAGCAGGAAAGGGAGCGAACAATGTCGTGATGGTGACACTCGGCACCGGAGTCGGCGGCGGAGTGATCGTGGACGGACATATCGTGGCAGGAGCGACCGGGGCAGGCGGAGAGATCGGACATATTCCGGTCAAGGATGATGAGACACTGACCTGCGGATGCGGGAAACACGGATGTCTGGAGCAATATGCCTCAGCAACGGGCGTTGTGACACTGACAAAGCGTGCGCTGGCGGCGAGCGACGAGCCGAGCAGCCTGCGGGATCTGCCGGAGGTGACAGCAAAGGATACCTTTGATGCGGCAAAGGCAGGAGATAAGCTGGCGCTGGAGGTACTGGAGCAGTTTGGCGGGATTCTCGGAAAAGGTCTGGCAGCGATTGCCTGCGTGGTCAACCCGGAGACATTTGTCATCGGCGGCGGCGTGTCAAAGGCAGGTACGATCATTACGGATGTGATCGCAAAATATTATGTGCCGAATGCGTTCCACGCGTGCAGGGAAGTGCAGTTTAAGCTGGCAGAGCTGGGAAATGATGCCGGTATGTACGGCTGTGTACAGATGATTCTCTAACAGTTCAGCCCGCGCCATTCGCAAAGACGCCTGACGGCGTTTTTCCACTGCTGCGCAGTTAACTTTGCTCATAATCTGGCGCTCACCTCATCACCTGCAAAATGTGCCCATTCATGCAAGCATGATTCACACATTTTTGCAGGTGATGGCTGAACTGTAAAAAAAATTAAAAAAGGACTAGACAAAACTTAAAATTCATGCTATTATAATCTTCGCTGTAGTGCTAATTGCACGGTGGCGAAGATGGCAGGATTTTTACAGATCCTTACTTCGATGCGTGGCTCAGCTTGGTAGAGCGCTGCGTTCGGGACGCAGAGGTCGCAGGTTCAAATCCTGTCGCATCGACTTCCGAAGATAGTAGGATACATTTAAATAACGATGCGTGGCTCAGCTTGGTAGAGCACTACGTTAGGGACGTAGGGGTCGCAGGTTCAAATCCTGTCGCATCGATTGCCAATTAAACAATGTGAACAGAGTAGGTGTCACGCGTTAAGTATCAAAGGATGGGAGTTGCCTTTGGGCGAAAAGCAAATCAGCTTGCGGTGTGGCATCGCATCCGCTGTCTACATGATAACATAGATGATCTGTAACAATTCCGTTACAGATTTTTTTTACCTTTATATGAATTTTTTATTACATAAAATGCTTATGTTATCAAAAACAGAATAAGGAGCCCTGTTCCGTCTCTCAAAAAGAAAGGAACAGCACATGAACAACAAGAAAGCACACAACTATGTCTACCAGATCGTGATTATGGGGCTATTGATCGCAATGGATGTGATCCTGACCAGATTTTTGTCGATCTCCACACCGGTCACCCGCATTGGCTTCGCGTTTGTCGCCCGCGTGATCGCAGCGATCGTACTGGGACCGTTTCAGGCAGCGGCAGCAGCAGGTATCGCCGATTTTATCGGGGCGGTCGCATTTCCGAGTACCGGCGCATATTTTCCGGGATTTACGTTGACTGCTATCATGTTCGGGCTTATTTATGGTTTGTTTTTACATCAGAAAGTCACACCTGCCCGCATTACAGGCGCAGTCATCGTCAGCCAGATTGTTTGTAGTCTTGGTCTGAATACCCTGTGGCTGACGATCATCACAGACAGCAGCTATATGGCGCTGCTGTCAACAAGACTGTTGCAGGCATTTGTGACCTGCGTCGTACAGATCGCTACGATCATGGCGCTTCAGGGTGCGTTTGTAGTGATCAAGCGTCAGGTGCAGACCGCAGAATAGACCGGGAAATAAAATATAAGAATTGAAGTAACTGTGAAGGTACTGAACAGTTACGAATTGAACAATACAGGTGTAACCGATCGAAGTATACGGTGTTATTTAGGATGGAGGCAACAATGTACTCCATCCTTTTTGCTTTAGGCAGTATGTGCACATACAAAAGAGAAACAGGGACAATCAGAGGGAGTAAAAATATGTCAGAACAGGAAATACTGGATTTATATTTGGCGAGAAATGAGGAGGCAGTGCGAAAATCGGAGGAGACCTACGGCGCTTATTGCCATACGATCGCTTACCGTATCCTGCGGGATGAGGGGGCGGCAGCAGAGTGTGTCAATGATACATGGTTTCAGGCATGGCGGACGATACCGCCGACGATCCCGCACCAGTTGGGCGCGTATCTGGCGAAGATCACGCGTAATCTGTCGCTCAATCGCTATCGCCGTGCGCATCAGAAAAAGCGTGAGGCAGACCGCGTGGCTGTGTGTATCGATGAATTGCAGGAGTGTCTTGCATCTGACGCGACCCCTGAGCAAGCCTATGAGCAGTCGTTTCTCAGACAGGTTATCAATGATTTTGTGAGCGATCTGCCGCGCGAGGAACGCATCATGTTTGTGAGAAGATATTTCTATATGGATTCGGTAGCGGAGGTGGCGGAGCATCTGGGCTGCAGCGAGAGCAAGGTCAAGACGACGATGTTCCGCACGCGTAAAAAGCTACAGGAGATCCTGATTCGAGAGGAGGTATATGCATGACACCGGAACAGTTATTTGAAGCGGTCGGAGAGATCGATGAACAGTGGGTTGCTGAGGCGGCAGAGCCTGTCACAGCAAAGATCATACCGATGAAGCATATTAAAAAAGAGAAAAAGCACCGCTGGGGACGGATCGCTGCGACTGTGGCGGCGGCAGCCGCAGCAGTCATTATTGCACTGCCGAACCTGAGCCCGTCTGTGGCATACGCGTGGGAAAAGGTTCCTGTGCTGCGGACAATCGTAAAGGTCGTTGTCTGGCGTGATTATCAGGTGGAGGAAGGCAATCGTGAGGCA
This sequence comes from Oscillospiraceae bacterium, assembly GCA_963640395.1. Classification (GTDB taxonomy): domain Bacteria; phylum Bacillota; class Clostridia; order Lachnospirales; family Lachnospiraceae; genus W0P33-017. The sequence continues at coordinate 24,028 of CAVHZH010000010.1, read as the reverse complement.
GATATTTCCGTGCCTCAGGTCGAGGTCGAGCCGCAGGAACAGGAGGATAATGCCGTAAAGGAGCAGCTTCAGCAGTCCGCAGACCAGATCAATGCCTCGGTAGAGGAGATGACCGATCAGATCATTGCTGAATTTGAGGCAGCGCTGAAGGATGATCCGAATGGTCAGGGCGCGGACAGCATCCACGTCGGCCATGAGGTCGTGACGGATACGGACCGCTATTTTTCACTGAAGGTATGGAATCTGGAGGTGCAGGGCAGCGGATATGAGCAGGATTATTATTACACGATCGACCGCAAGACCGGAAAGATCCTATCGCTCGCAGACCTGTTTACGGATGATGGTTATGTACAGACGATCAGCGATGAGATCAAGCGGCAGATGCGTGAGGCGATGGCGAAGGATGAGAATGTACAATACTGGCTGGACGATCCGGAGATGGGAGAATGGAATTTTGACCAGATCGCGGAAAACCAGAGCTTTTACATTACAGACCGCGGAACACTCATGATCTGCTTTAATGAGGGCGATGTTGCGCCAATGTCTATGGGCTGCGTGAGCTTTGAGATGCCGGCAGAGATCTTTTGACGGGCTGTGAAATATTCTCCCTGACAAAGAGGGAAGCTGCTTAAAAAAGCTCTGTAAAAAAAGAAAAAATGAATTTTTTATAAACAAAACCTGCATGGGCGTGTTCCTTTTAAAGGAATACGCCTAATTATATTAGTTTTTTGCATAATACAAAGATAATTGTTGCTAAAACTTTTTCTATGTACTATGATAAAGCAAAAGATGAGTTTTAACCATATAGAAGGCTCATCGGCAATTATATTAAAAAAGGAGATTGGATAATCATGAGTTACGTTGATGAGGTACTTGAGAAAGTAAAAGCAAAAAATGCAGACCAGCCCGAGTTTTTACAGGCAGTCACAGAGGTTCTGGATTCTTTACGTCCGGTAATCGAGGCAAACGAGGAGCTTTACAAGAAGAACGCGATCTTAGAGCGCATCACTGAGCCGGATCGTCAGCTTATGTTCCGTGTACCGTGGGTAGATGACAATGGACAGGTTCAGGTAAACAGAGGTTTCCGTGTACAGTTCAATAATGCGATTGGACCTTACAAGGGAGGTTTAAGACTTCATCCTTCTGTAAACTTAGGTATCATCAAGTTCTTAGGCTTCGAGCAGGTATTCAAGAATTCACTTACAACACTTCCGATCGGCGGCGGCAAGGGTGGTTCCGACTTCGATCCTAAGGGTAAGTCAGACAGAGAGATCATGGCATTCTGCCAGAGCTTTATGACAGAGCTTTCTAAATATATCGGCGCAGACGTAGATGTACCTGCCGGTGACATCGGAACAGGCGCACGTGAGATCGGATTCATGTTCGGACAGTACAAGAGAATCCGTGGTTCTTTCGAGGGCGTTCTTACAGGTAAGGGACTTACCTATGGCGGATCTCTTGCACGTACAGAGGCTACAGGATATGGTCTGTTATACTTAACAAACGCATTATTAAAGGATCATGACATCGACATCGCAGGAAAGACCTGTGCAGTATCTGGTTCCGGTAACGTAGCGATCTACGCGATCGAGAAGGCACAGCAGCTTGGTGCAAAGCCTGTTACATGCTCTGATTCTACCGGATGGATCTATGATCCCGAAGGAATTGATGTGAAGTTACTCAAAGAGGTAAAAGAGGTTAAGAGAGCCCGCCTGACAGAGTATGCAGCAGCAAGACCTTCTGCAGAATATCATGAGAAGAAGAACGGTGAGCACGGTGTATGGCAGTACAAGGTAGATCTTGCACTTCCTTGCGCTACTCAGAACGAGCTGGATCTTGAGGATGCGAAGATGCTCGTAGCAAACGGTGTGATCTCCGTTACAGAGGGTGCGAACATGCCTACTACTCTGGATGCTACCAAGTATTTACAGGAGCAGGGTGTTCTCTTTGTTGGTGGTAAGGCTGCCAATGCAGGTGGTGTAGCTACCTCAGCACTGGAAATGTCCCAGAACTCAGAGCGTTTAAGCTGGAGCTTCGAAGAAGTAGACGGCAAGCTCAAGGGCATCATGGAGACCATCTACGCAAACATCAGCGATGCTGCTAAGCGTTACGGTGTAGAGGGCGACTATGTAGCAGGTGCAAATATTGCCGGATTTGAGAAGGTAGTAGATGCTATGCTGGCTCAGGGTGTCTGCTAATTCGTAGCAAAAGGAAAGCTGCGAAGCAGCGATTTTGCGAATGGGCTCTGAACAGTTACAAATAATGATTATATGGAAAAGTCCCATGAACTTCTGGTTCATGGGGCTTTTTCGATGAAATGGCATACCATGGCGATGATTTAGAGACTGTCTTTTTGGGGGATGCTATGCTATACTGATGGCAATCAGGAGAAGCTATTATGAAAGCTACAATGGAGAAAATCATGGAAATTATATATATCCTAGCTGCGGTCATATGTGGTATTTATGGTGTGATCGTCTGCGCAAATGGGTCGGGAACAGGCTTTTATATGGTGTGGCTGTTTTTGGCAGGGGCTTTTCTGGTGCTGGCATGGCTGCTCCATAGCGGAACATGGATGCGTTTGCCGCAGGTGTTCCGGTATGCCGCGCTCGCGCTGGTCGGTATCGGATTTGCAATCTTCGTGGTGATCGAGGGGCTGATCGTCAGTTGCATGTCAGTGACAACCGACGCAGATCTCGACTATGTGATCGTTCTCGGTGCGCAGGTGCGTGAGGATGGACCAAGCGTCGTACTCCGGTATCGGCTTGACCGGGCGGTTTCGTATCTGGAGACACATCCCGGTACGATCTGTATTTTGTCCGGCGGACAGGGTCGTAATGAGCCGTTTTCAGAGGCGGAGGGTATGGCGGAGTATCTCCGGGAAAAGGGGATTGCTGCGGGGCGCCTGATACTGGAGGCGGAGTCGCTCACGACAGCAGAAAATATAAAAAACTGTAAAAAGCTGTTGCCGCAGGGTACGTCCGTGGGGATCATCACGAATGATTTTCATATGTTCCGGGCACTTCAGATCACCAGAAAACAGGGTTTGCCGGCGGTTGGCATCACTGCGGACTCTGCGCGCTTATTTCTGCCGAATAATATGCTGCGAGAGTTTTTCGCGGAGATCAAATTTGTTTTCAACTATGCCGACAATGACAAATGATACTTGCTATGATAAGATAGATATATGAAAAGAATCACTGGCTGCTGTGCACGTATTTGTGAACGGCAGCCGCGGTTGTCCTTGAATGGGGGGATCTGGATGAGGCACAGGCGCGAATATGATAAGGCTATGATCGGGGCGAATCTGAGGCGGGCGCGTGAAAAAAGAGGTCTGTCAGTGGCGGATGTCCGTGAATACCTGCAGCTTGGCTCTGTGCAGGCGATCTATAAATATGAAGCCGGTCTGAGTTATCCACCGGCTGATACGCTGCTTGCGCTTATGGAGTTGTATGATATTGACCGGACAGACCTGATTAGCAGACGGCTGGATCAGTGTGCAGGACTGCACAACTGGGTGGATTGGAATATGACAGTGGCTCACAGAGAGCAGGTGAGAATACAGATGCATGTCGTCAGGGCAGAATGCGCGGCTGAGAAGCGTGCGCAGACGTTTAGCCGGTATGATGCGTGTCTTTGTATGTAAGCAGCTCGTCGAGCGGACATTGAAAGAAACAGAGCAGCTTGCAGATCAGGTTTGCATCCAGTCGTTCAAATTCGTTTCGACAATAGCGGTTCAGATTGGATCTCGGAATATCCATTGTTTTGCATAAAGTGTTTTTGCTGATACCGTTTTTCTTTAAAAGATCTTCGATGTGCAGTTCCAGTTTACCATACTCAGAATTATTCATGAATCTACCTCTCATATCGTTTTGACACCTGAACCAAAGTTATAGAATTCCTCGTTTAAGTATAGATTTTTTGGAAACATATTGTAATTGACTCTATTGTGAGGTACGATATAGTTATCCCCAAAAACCATGAATTATATGGTAGTCGTAATAAAGGAAAAGCCTCTTGACAAGGACTCCAGTCAAGAGGCTTTTCTGCTTTCACGCATCCGTAAAAGCTGCCGGTTGTTTGCCATTACATGACATCTGATCGTCTGACAGCCGATACAACCTGAAATGCGCCGAACAGAACGAGACAGATGCCGATAAAGATACCAAGCATTGCGGTGACGATACCGGGGCGGATAAAGATCAGTACAGCAATCAGGATAAGCAGGACACCGAGGATCATCTGCATGTTATAGTTATTGATGCGGACGGAGGTGTCCACCTCCATTCTGCGCAGGTTCGAGGCTACGAGCAGCCGGAAGATACCGAGCATCGCGATCCACGAAGCCAGAATGTAGATAATAATGGTGCTGACCATCGCCTGAAAGAAGTTGCTGACGATCAGCGCGGCACCGAAAACAAGGGAAAGGATCGCGCTGATCAGTTCATAATTTTCGGCAAAGCCGAGTGCACGGCGTTCCTGCCAGACCCCGATACGGCTGATCGCGTGAACGATCATGAACAATCCGATGATCCATGCGAGTACGGCGACCGTCACGGCAGGGGACATGATGCAGTAGATACCGGCACACGCGAGCGTGATACCGATGATTAGTTGGATAATTTTATGTGCACTCATAAAAAAGACCTCCATTTCTTTAGTTTTATGATATAATGAGCGCAAGTAATGAGCAGTGCCAATCGAGAATATGCAGTTCAATCATGCTTGCATGACAGGAACTGCATATATCGAGAGTGATAGGGCGAATGCCCGTACATCGAGGAAAATCGAAGATTTTTCGAGATGCACTGCGATGGTTTTGCGCATGATATAATGAGCGTAAGTGAGTCAACATGCTTGCATGATTGACGAACGGCGAATGTTGATCATGTGCCGGTTTTGCACATGATATAATGAGCGCAAAGCTGTTACACATAAACTGATTATAACGCAATACAAATGAAATGAAAAGGACGTAGAGCATGAATAATGATTTTTTACCGATCAATGAGGATCAGGATCGCGGCGGAGCCAACAGCAATCAGATGTTTATGGTGCCGATGGTAGATCATGGTATCTTTGAGCAGGCGAAGAAGATGGCGGGAACGGTTGTGGAGTATCGCGAGCTGCGCATGATGTATAGCTGTGCGATCAAGGAGATTCGGACGAAATTCGATGTGCTAAATTCGGAGTTTAATGTGCGCTACCAGCGCAATCCGATCGCCTCGATCACTTCCCGTTTAAAGAGCAGTGCGAGTATTATGGAAAAGCTGACCCGGTTGGATGTGCCTTTTTCCGTAGAAAATGTTAATGAACATCTACATGATGTTGCCGGAATCCGCGTGATCTGTTATTATGTGGATGATATTTTTCGTCTGGCAAAGGCATTGGCGAAGCAGGATGATATAACCGTGTTGAATTTTAAGGATTATATCAAAAATCCAAAGCCGAACGGATACCGCAGCTATCACCTTATCGTGAGTGTGCCGGTATTTTTTTCGGATCAGACGAGGAATATGAAGGTTGAAGTACAGATCCGCACGATCGCAATGGACTTCTGGGCGAGTCTGGAGCATCAGTTGAAATATAAAAAGGAAGTGCCCGACCAGCAGGAGATCGTCGATCAGTTGACAGTCTGCGCGACACAGATCGCACAGATCGATACGCAGATGTATGAGATCCGCAACCGGATCGAACAGGCGGAGGATGAGCCTACGGAGGAGGATCTGCTGCTGGAGAAGCTGCGGAAAATAGACCTCGCGGATGATTGAGGATGTATAAATGACGGCGGCAGGCGTGACAGCCATAGGTTATGTTTTTTTGGTCATGCGCGCCAACCGTTGTAGATGCAGCGCGAAAATATTCACAATTAGAACATAAAAGGAGGAAATATACAATGAAAGACACAGCTATCTCAGAAAACATCATTTATATCGGAGTGGATGACAAGACAATCGATCTGTTCGAGAGCCAGTATATCGTTCCAAATGGTGTATCATATAACTCTTATCTCATCAAGGACGATAAGATCGCCATCATGGACACCGTAGATGCACGTGCCACGGATGAGTGGTTTGACAATCTGGACAAGGCGCTGGATGGACGTACACCCGACTATCTGGTCGTACTGCATATGGAGCCGGATCATGCAGCAAACATCGCGAAGGCGGCAGAGAAGTATCCGCAGATGCAGATCGTAGCCAATGCCAAGACATTCCCGATGATGAAGCAGTTTTTCGGCACAGATTTTGCAGGACGCAATGTGACAGTCGCAGAGGGCGATACACTGTCGCTCGGCAGCCATACATTGACATTTGTCATGGCACCGATGGTACACTGGCCGGAAGTTATGGTTGCATATGAATCTACCGAAAAGATCCTGTTTTCCGCAGACGGCTTCGGCAAGTTCGGTGCGCTTGACACCGAGGAGGACTGGACATGCGAGGCGCGCCGCTATTATTTCAATATCGTAGGAAAATATGGCGCACAGGTGCAGGCATTATTAAAGAAAGCAGCAGCACTTGATATCCGGATGATCTGCCCGCTGCACGGACCGATCTTAAAGGAAAACTTAGGATTTTATATCGATAAATACAACACGTGGAGCAGCTATGAGCCGGAGGATCAGGGTATTTTTGTCGCTTGTGCATCAATCCACGGCAATACAAAGGCTGCGGCTGAAAAGCTCGTGGAGAAGCTGAAAGCAAAGACCGATCTGAAGGTCGCATTTACTGATCTGACGAGAGAGGATATGGCAGAGGCAGTCGAGGATGCATTCCGTTATGACCGTCTGGTTGTATGCTGCCCGACGTATGATGCGGGTCTGTTTCCGGTGATGGAGGACTTTTTGCATCATCTGAAGGCGAAGGCTTATCAGAAGCGTACCGTGGGCTTTGTGGAGAACGGCACATGGGCACCGACCGCAGGAAAGCAGATGCGCGCGATCTTTGAGGGTATGAAGAATATCCGGATGCTTGAGCCGACGGTGACGCTCCGCTCGACATTGAATGCGGATTCCGAGGCACAGATGGATGCGTTGGTCGATGCGCTGCTTGCAGAATAAAATGTGGTGAATACACCAGAAATGAAAAGGAGAGACATCATGAGCAAAGTAAGAACGAGATTTGCACCCAGCCCGACCGGAAGGATGCATGTAGGTAATCTGCGCACCGCGTTGTATACCTATCTGATCGCAAAACACGCGGGCGGCGATTTTATATTGAGAATAGAGGATACTGACCAGGAACGTTTCTTTGATGAAGCGCTGGACATTATCTACCGCACACTGGAGAAGACCGGACTCAAGCATGACGAGGGACCGGATAAGGATGGCGGCGTCGGACCGTATGTACAGAGCGAGCGCTGCAAGAGTGGTCTGTATATGGAATATGCAAAAAAGCTGATCGAAAAAGGAGCTGCTTACTACTGCTTCTGCGACAAGGAGCGTATCGATTCCCTGCGCCGTGAAGTGGCAGGCAAGGAGATCATGATGTATGACAAGCATTGTCTGCATCTGTCAAAAGAGGAAATAGAGGCGAATCTGGCAGCCGGAAAACCGTTTGTTATACGTGCGAATATGCCGACCGAGGGCACAACGACGTTTCATGATGAGATCTATGGTGATATTTCTGCCCCCAATGAGGAGCTGGATGATATGATCCTGATCAAATCTGACGGCTATCCGACCTACAATTTCGCAAATGTTGTGGACGATCATCTTATGGGTATCACACACGTGATCCGTGGATGTGAGTATCTGTCATCTGCGCCGAAGTATACGATTCTGTACAAGGCATTCGGATGGGAGGAGCCGAAATATATCCACTGTCCGCTGATCGTCAACGAGGAGCACCAGAAGCTGTCCAAGCGCAGCGGTCACAGCTCATATGAGGATCTGATCGAGCAGGGCTTTTTATCCGAGGCAGTCGTGAATTTTGTGGCACTGCTTGGCTGGAGTCCGAGTGATAATCGCGAAATTTTTACGCTGGATGAGCTGGTAGAGGCATTTGATTATAAGCATATCAGCAAATCCCCGGCAGTATTTGACATGGTCAAGCTGAAATGGATGAACGGCGAATACTTTAAGGCGATGGACGAGGATCGTTTTTATGAGATGGCAGAGCCCGTGATCCGTGAGGTGGTCACAAAGGACTATGATCTGAAAAAAATCGCCCATATGGTAAAGACGCGTATCGAGATCCTGCCGGACATCAAGGAGCATATCGATTTCTTTGAGGCTGTGCCGGATTATGATGTAGCAATGTATACGCACAAGAAAATGAAAACGAACGCGCAGACCTCATTGGAGGTGTTAAATGAGATCCTGCCCCGCCTGAAGGAACAGACGGACTACAGCAATGATGCACTGTATGCGATGCTCAGCGCTTATGTCGCAGAAAAGGGCGTAAAAAACGGTTATGTGATGTGGCCGATCCGTACAGCAGTATCCGGCAAGCAGATGACTCCGGGCGGAGCAACAGAGCTGATGGAGGTACTCGGCAGGGACGAGACGATCGCCCGCATCGAGGCTGCGATCGCCAAGCTGGAGCAGGAACAGGCATAAAATAAAAAGGTATCAGAAGGGGAGTTGTTGAAAATGCCGATAGGAGTAATTGCAAATGTACTGGCAGTCGTGGTCGGAGGAATCATCGGTACTGTGATCGGTCCGAGGCTGAGTCCCTACATCAAAGAGGGCTTGAACACGATTTTTGGCGTGTGTGCTATGGCAATGGGGATCAGTTCGATCGTTCTGATGGAAAATATGCCGGCACTCGTGTTATCCGTGATCGTAGGCACCTGTATCGGACTGGCGATCCATCTGGGCGATCGGATTACAGCAGGGGCGATGCATATGCAGCGGCTGATCAGCCGCGTAATGGGTGATAAAATCATGAGCAGCTCCACGATGGACAGAGAGGAATACGAGCTGACGCTGGTCACAGTGATCGTGCTGTTCTGTGCGAGCGGAACAGGTATTTACGGCAGTATCGTATCCGGTATGACCGGGGATCACAGTATTTTATTTGCGAAAACGATTCTGGATCTGCCGACGGCACTGATCTTTGCATGTGCGCTGGGTGGCGTGGTCACATTTATCGCGATCCCGCAGCTTGTCATATTTTTGCTGCTGTTTCTGCTGGCAGGAACGATCTACCCGTATTGCACACCGCATATGATCAATGATTTTAAGGCTTGCGGAGGTGTATTGCTGCTCGCGACCGGATTTCGCATGATCCGTGTCAAGGAATTTCCGATTGCGGACATGATACCGGCGATGATACTCGTCATGCCGGTATCCTATGCATGGGTGACTTATATATTGCCGCTGGTGACGGGTTGATAAAATTGTTACAAATAACCCATTGACAACCAAAAATAACGATGATATAATAGCTATCGTTCGTGAGACGGACAGCATTTATAAATATCGTTATTTGCGGGTGTAGTTCAATGGTAGAACACCAGCCTTCCAAGCTGGATACGTGGGTTCGATTCCCATCACCCGCTTTTTTCACGTCCAAAAGCTGAAAAAATCGAAAAGGAGACAACGGATGAAAACAGCGATTGTAACCGATTCTAATTGTGGGATCTCACAGGAAAAAGCAGAAAAGTATGGCATTTTTGTCTTGCCGATGCCGTTTTATGTAGACGATGAGCTGTATTTTGAAGGCTGCACGATGTCGCATGAGGAGTTCTATACCCGTCAGCAGGCGGGCGCAAAGATCTACAGTTCGCAGCCCTCTCCGGCAGATGTGATGGAGCTGTGGGATCGGGTGCTGGAAGATCATGACGAGCTGCTCTATATTCCGATGTCCAGCGGATTGAGCGGAGCTTGTGCAACCGCACAGGCGATGGCGCAGGATTATGACGGAAGGGTGCTGGTAGCGGATATCGGTCGTGTGACCGTGACGCAGAAGGCAGCTGTGCTGGAAGCCAGAAAGCTTGTGTTGGCGGGCGAGAGCGCAAAGCAGATCTTAAAGGAGCTGACCTATGCAAAAGATGATTGCCAGATTTTTTTGACGGTCGAGGATCTGAAATATCTCAGACAGGGCGGACGGATCTCGGCATCGTCTGCGATGCTTGGTAATCTGTTGAATATCAAGCCCATCCTGTCATTGGAGGATGCCAAGGTCGAAGCAGTCGGAAAAGTGCACGGTGAAAAGTTCGCGCGCAAAAAGATCATACAATGTCTGGATGAATGTCTGGTCAACAAATTTCACAGTGATGATATGAGTGAGTTTTATCTGGCAGCGGCGGCGAGCATGTCCAAAGAGGATGCGCTTGCATGGAAAATGCAGTTGGAGGATCATTTTGATGTGCGGTGCAGTCTGTCACCGATTCCGCTGAGTCTCGGCTGTCATTTGGGACACGGTACCTATGGCGCAGCATTGATCAAGCGGATGAAATAATCAGTGATGGCATCACAAAACAAATAAACAGGAGGAGTAAGTTATGCAGTGGACAAGAAAAGAGTTAAAGGGACGGGCGAAGTTCAGCCTGAAGTCCTTTTACTGGAAATCCGTGCTGGTAGCATTTATCTTATCATTTATATCAGGCGGATTCACTACGAGCGGCAGCGGCTCCGGAAATTCGATCAATATTACCGGAAATGAGTTCGTGGATGGAATCGGCGGCAGATATACGGCACGAGCGATGGCGATCATCGGACTGGGACTGGCAATTATTGCGGTTGCGCTGTTGCTGGGATTGCTGATCAGTATATTTGTGATCAATCCGTTAAAGGTCGGATGCAAAAAATATTTTCTTCACGCCAGCGAGGGAAATGCCGATTTAGGCAATATGGGCTTCTGTTTTATGAACGGCTACATGAATGTTGTCGGTGTACAGTTTTTGACAGATTTATTTATCTTTTTGTGGTCATTGCTGCTCATCGTTCCGGGAATCATCAAGGCATATTCTTACCGTATGATTCCGTATATTATGGCTGAGGATCCGTATATGAGCTTCGGTGAGGCAAAGCGGCTGTCGCAGGACATGATGAACGGTGAGAAATGGAATGCTTTTGTGCTGGATCTGTCCTTTATCCTGTGGATATTACTCTCTTTGATTACGTTTAATATTGCAGGTATTTTCTGGGTAGAGCCGTATATCCAGTTCACAAATGCCGAGCTGTACAGGGTTTTGCGTACAAAACAGCAGGGTGTCTACACCGCAGATGACTATTATACAGATAATAGCTCTGACAATTATAACAGTTACAATTAAAGAGCGCCTGCGCAGACAGGCGATGACCCCGAAGCCGGAAACCGGTCTCGGGGTTCTTTGCATTTTTTTGAGAAAGGAAAACGAAAATGAAGGAAGTATCAAACTGTGATTCGTGCATCAACTTTGTTTATGATGAGGAGGACGAGTGTTACGTGTGTGATATGAATCTGGACGAGGACGATATGGTGAAGTTTCTGACCGGCACATTTGACAACTGTCCGTATTACCAGCTGGACAACGAATATCTGATCGTGCGTCACCAGATGTAGGAGAGTAAGGGTGCTGCGTTGACTTTCACGGTTTTTTCAGATACACTGTATGTGGCGGATTGCGCCATTGGCAAGTTAGGAACGGTGATTCCACACACATATAGGAGGAAGTATGAGCAGCAAAAGAAGATTTTTTGCAGCCGGAGCATTTTTGGCTGCGGTTTTAGTATGTATGCCGGTAGGCTCTGCGTATGCGAAGCAGCAGGAGTCCGCGGCAGATGTGCAGGAGGTTACGGCGATTGTGCAGGCAGCGGCGGCAGATGCACCGGTGCTGGATGCACCCGCGACGGTCAGCCCTATGCATCTGGGCTTTGGACAGGTACAGATCTCATGGGATACTGTGGATGGAGCGGATGCATACCGCATCTACCGCAGCGCGACGGAAACCGGTGGATATAAAAAGCTCGCGGATGTGACCACGGCATCGTATACCGATACCGTAGAGACAGGGGCGGTTTATTATTATAAGGTCGTAGGCATGCGGATCAATCAGAATGGAAAACGTGTGCGCGGAACGGTATCGCCTGCGTATAAGCTGGAGGTGGCATCGGATATTCCGCAGATCCAGTCTGCGAAAGGCACGACTGCCAGCATCACCTTGCAGTGGGGCAGCGTCGATCATGCGGACGAATATGTTGTTTACCGCAGCACGAAAAAGGGAAGCGGCTATAAAAAGATCACTTCGACGACGAATACGACATGGACGGATACCGGCATGACGGCGGGCACAAGATATTATTACAAGGTGGCTGCCGGACATAAGGTCGATGGAACGATGAAATATGGAGAACAGTCGGCAGCGCGGACGGCGTGGACAGCACCTCCGGCACCGGAGGGACTGACCGCAGAACAGTCGGCAGGCGGGATTGCTCTGAAATGGACAGCCTCAAAAGGGGCGAAAGCGTATAAGGTTTATCGTGCAGCCGCAAAGAGTACCTCTTATACGCTGCTGGCGGATAATGTGAAAAAAGCGGCATATACGGATACCTCTATCACTGCGGGTGAGGATTATTCCTATTATGTAGTGGCAGTGAGAGGCAAACTGACCGGGGGCAAGAGTACATCGGTGTCTGTCCATATTGAGGAGATAAAGGTCAACACGCGCACGCTGTTTTTAGGACCGGGCGTGTCGGCAGTTTTAGAGGAGCAGAGTGCGCTGCCGGGAACAGCCGGATTTCAGAGTGAAGATCCGTCGATCGCAACGGTTGACGCGAATGGAACGGTGACGGGCGTAGCGCCGGGAAAGACACAGATTCAGGTGAGCGTCGGTGTCGTCAGCACGAGCGTCACAGTTACGGTCACGGATTGCAAGATCAACGGCATTGATGTATCCAAGTGGCAGCAGGACATCGACTGGAAAACCGTGAAAGCATCCGGGATCAAGTTTGCGATGCTGCGTCTCGCGCATGGGACATCAAAGGACATCCAGTTTGAGAACTTTTATACGGGCGCGACCGAACAGGGTATTCCGGTCGGTATCTACTGCTATACGACGGCAACATCCGTTGCAGAGGGCAAAAAAGAGGCAAAGAAGCTCCTTGAACTGCTGGATGGAAAGGATCTGACCTATCCGATCGCACTCGATCTGGAGGACAATTTACAGATCAAAAATATGAACAAGGAGCAGCGCACAAAGCTGGTTCTGGAATATAAAAAGATTATAGAAAATGCCGGGTATCAGTTTGTCGTATATGCGAACCTGAACTGGCTGAATAATTACATCGATCAGACGCAGCTTGCGGATAATGATGTAGATATCTGGATCGCGCGGTATCGCAGCCAGAGTCTCGGACATGGCTATACCGGCGGCGGAAATGTGCAGATGTGGCAGTATTCGAGCACGGGTCAGATCGATGGTATTTTAGATGCCTACGGCAGATATATTAACGTAGATTTGGATGTGTGTTATGGAGAATACTGATCAACTGACGGAGAGAAAAGCCAGACAGCCGATCGGCGTGTTTGACTCCGGTGTGGGCGGCATCAGTGTCCTGCGGGAGCTGATCAAGGTCATGCCGAACGAAGATTATATCTATCTGGGAGATTCAAAAAATGCGCCCTACGGGACGAAAACACTCGAACAGGTGCGCGAGCTGTCCTTTCACAATGCGCGTACACTGCTAGCGCAGGGGGCAAAAGGACTCGTGGTGGCGTGCAATACGGCGACAAGCGCAGCCGTGCGGCTCATGCGCGGTATGTACCCCGAGCTGCCGATCGTCGGCATTGAGCCGGCATTAAAGCCGGCAGCGCTGCAAAAGGAGCATCCCCATGTACTCGTCATGGCAACTCCGATGACGGTACAGCAGGAAAAATTCAGACAGCTCATGGCGCGCTATGAGGATCGGGCGCAGATCTATCCTCTGCCGTGTCCGGGGCTGATGGAATTTGTCGAGGCAGGGGAGCTGGAGAGCGAGCGGCTGTACGATTTTTTGCGAGAGCTGCTTGCCCCGTATCTGACAAAGCAGCTCGATTCCGTTGTGCTTGGCTGTACACATTATCCGTTTGCAAAAAGGGTAATCCAGCAGATTGTTGGCGAAAACGTGACGATCTTTGACGGCGGAGCGGGTACGGCGCGCGAGATGCGGCGCAGGCTGGCGGCTGTGGGGCTGCTTGACCCGTCCGAAACGCCTGGGACGGTCACCTTCGAGAACAGTCTGGCGACAGAGGAAGAGCTGGAATTGTGTCAAAGATTGCTGCATATGGATATTTGATGCTGCCGGTGATGCGATGCGCAGGCAGCAGCGATTGGATGGAGTGGTAAAAGTGATGGAAAAAACGAAAAAAATAATATGGAAAAGGCTGGGTGCGGGAGTGCTCGCGGCAGCGTTGAGCGTGACCGTGTTGCCGCCCGTAGACGCGTTCGCAGGGACGGCTACCGGTCATATGCCGACCGGCGGGCTGATGGAATTTGTCGAGGAGCCGGTCGTCCGTGTTTTGTCGGATGGCACTGCCGAGGCGGACACCAGTGCGCTGCGCAGCATCCGGTCGGAGCTGCGGGTATATGAGTGGGACTGCTACAGCAATGATTATTACTACAGCAAGCTCACAGAGGCTGAGCAGCGCCTGTACGAGAAGATGGACGCAGCCTGCGGGGAACTGCTGACATCCAGCTCCATTGCGGCAGAAAAATATGAGGTCAACCGCAACGGCAAAAAGGTCGTGTGCCGCGGCACAAAGATGCTTGGCACGAGTGGATTAGGCAGTGAGCAGGTCAAAAAAGTATATGAGTTATTTGTCTATGCCAATCCGCAGTATTACTTTTTGTCAAACAGCCGTTATGTAAAGACCGGAGAGGTCGCGCTGGGACTCTATGATGCGTTTGCGGCGGGTAGCAGCCGCGCAGCGGCGACCAAGAAAGTCTATGCGCGCATCAAGGCGATGCAGCAGAAAATCCAAACAGGCGGCACGGTCTATGAGACAGAATCTCAGATCCATGAGATGATCTGTGATGAGCTGGACTATCTGTCGGCTGCCAATACTACGACGGATACATCGGATCCGTATTATACACAGACGGTCTACGGTGCATTGACGACCGGAAAAACCGTGTGTGCCGGGTATACCAAGCTCTATGAGCTGCTGTGCAATTATTTTGGGATCGATTGCATTGCGGTGGTGAGTGCAGATCATGCATGGAATCTCGTGCGCTATGGGGAACATTGGTACGTTGTAGATGTTACATGGGACGATTCTTATAATAGAAGTGCATATTTTCATATTTCGGAGAAACAGATGCATGCCACAGATCAGGATGGCAGCCATATCGCTAATTCCCTGTATACAGGACTCAAGCCAACTGCGGATATCCGTTTTTCAGTTGGTCTCAAATCCGTTTACGGGCTGGAGCAGCCGAAGGTGCAGGTCACAGATACCGCAGACGGGCTGACGATCACGATGGATAGCACACAGGGGGAGGTATATTATACCTTAGATGGCACGACGCCCACCTCGGCGGATTTATATGCGAATCCGATCGAGCTGCGGGATGCAGGAGATTACGTTGTGACTGCGGTGACGATGCAGGACGGCAGGCTTGCCAGCGCGTATGAGATCTTTCCGGTGCGCATCGCAGATGGTGAGGTGCGTGTCCGCTCGGTGAAAAATCTGACGGGAAAGCAGGTGCGCGTTTCGTTTCAGGCATCGGATACATATGACGGATATGAGGTGAGTTATGCGTCCAAGCGGGATTTCAGCAACCAGAAATCCGCAAAGCTCGGGACGCTGGCTGCGCGGATCAAAAAACTGGCGATGGGAAAGACCTATTATGTCCGTGTGAGAGGATATCGGACAGATGCATATGGCAATTATTATTATACACCGTATTCAAAGGCGAAAAGGGTACAGATCGTGAGATAGTGTGTTGAGTGCGGAGGTGTGGCTGCCAGAGGCTATGAAGCTGATGAATCAATGAACGCACAGATGGAGAAAGGCAGGCAGTATGCATAAGCGGGTGGCAATATTCGCATTTACCGAAAACGGAAAACAGGCGGCGGGGCGGGTTGCACAGGCGTTGCGGCGGCAGGAAACCACCGTCTGTTGTCTTGTCCCAAAGCGGTTGGAAGCGGCTGGATTTGAGGGCTTTGAGGAGCTGTCACAGGCAGCGGGGGAGCAGACCGTACAGGCAGACGCTTTGATTTTTGTAGGGGCGGCAGGAATTGCCGTGCGTGCCGTCGCGCCTTATCTGGAGAGTAAGCTGACCGATCCGGCGGTTCTCGTGGTGGATGAGGGAGCGCAGTATGTGATCCCGATACTCAGCGGGCATGTAGGCGGGGCAAATGAGTTGGCAGTATGTCTGGCGCAGGAGCTTGCAGCACTTCCGGTCATCACGACGGCGACAGACATCCGGGATCAGTTTTCGGTAGACACCTATGCGAAGCAGCGGCATCTGGCGATCGTGGAAAAGGATGAGGTCAAGCATCTATCGGGGGCGCTGCTTGCGGGCAGACCGATCGGGGCGCTCACGCCGGAGTGTGGATTTGTCATCACGCCGCACCCGGAAGGGAAACCGTTTTCCCATACACTGCATCTCGTGCCGCAGGATCTGGTGCTCGGAATGGGCTGCCGCAGCGGGACACCGCAGGAGCGGCTTTATGAACTGGTGGAGACGGTGTTTGAGCGGCAGGGCTGGTCGCTGTACCGCATCCGGGCAGTAGCTTCGATCGATGTCAAGCGCACGGAGCCGGGGCTGATCGCACTGGCAAAGCGGCTGAGGGTACCGTTTTTGACTTATCCCACGCAGGCGCTGCGTGCACAGAAAGGTACATTTGCAGCGTCGGATTTTGTGCGCCGCACCGTGGGCGTGGACAATGTCTGCGAGCGGAGCGCACTTTGCGCGGCAGTCAGTGAGGGCTGGATCCCGCAGGACAGCCGGTTTGAGCAGTATGTACGACTGCACAGACAGGCGCAGGACGGAATGACGCTCGCGGTTGTCGGGCTGTGTGAAAAGTAAAACAAAAATTTTATATATTTTTGTTTTATAGGTAGATATTTTGGGCGCTTGAATCGTTATACTAGTATGTACAGATTTTTTTGAAAGTTTGTAACGAACCGGAACAAAGAGGGTCTGTATATACGAAAAGGCATCCGGAGAAAAGCGGCCGGTAAGATCATTATGCGTAAGAAGAGAGGAAATAAGCATGGAAGAGAAGAAGGAAGTATTAGAGCAGGGGAAAAAAGCTGAGCAGACCGCCGCAGCGTCTGCGGAATCCCAAAAAGGAGCGGCCGGTAAGAAGAACGGACTGGCAAGACATGTAGCGTTTGTGCTGGTAGCAGCGCTGTTGGTAGGAGGTGTAGGCACATCCGTCGGTATGAGTGCGTGGATGTTGAATACGCAGGCGAGCCAGAATGCAAAGGTGAGCCAGTTCATCGATGATGAGCGTGCGCGTCAGGCAGAGGACGCAGAGCAGGAGAGCTCCTATCAGGAGGATGGCTACAAGGTCATGGAAAAATATGAGATCCGCAGTACCACGCAGATCTCCGATGCCTATTTGAACAATGATCCGTCAGGCTTGAGCGAGGAGGATAAGGAAACCTATGATATGGCAGTCAAGGTGCTCGACAAGATCATTAAGGACGGAATGAGTGACTATGAGAAGGAGCTGGCGATCTATGACTGGATGGTAGACAACATCGGTCAGGGCAGCGGATTTACGATCAGTATGCCGGGACAGAATAGCGAGGCATATACACCGCATGACGTGCTGCGCGACCATTGCGCGGTATGCGTCGGATATGCAACGACCTTCCGTCTGTTGGCGAACATGGTCGGTTTAGAGGTACATATCGTACATAATGACTATCATTCATGGGATATGGTGAAGCTCGATGACGGTGAGTGGTATCAGTTGGATATCTATTCAGATACGAGCGGCGCAAGATACCGCAATTTTAATATGACAGACGAACAGGCGCTCAGCAGTCACGACTGGGATGCATCCGCGCTGCCGGAGGCAAAGGGAACAAAGTATTCCTATGCAGTCCAGAGTGCGAAGAAGCTGAAGAATCTGTTTGCAGTTCCGGAAAAGGTGCTGGCGGCAATCGAAAAGTCCGGAAGCACCAGCCTGTTCTTCAAGTTCAAGGATAAGCTCACGGACAAGGATCTGGCACTGGCAGATCAGATGATGCAGCTGATGCAGCAGGCAATGTATTCCGTAGCCGGCGGCGACAACAAGGATCTGAGTGCCTCATGGGTGGATGACGGAGAAGGCAGCTATGTACTGGCGATCTATGTATCCGATTATTCCGACAACAACAGTAATACTTCACTTGAAGAAGCAGACCCGAAGAAGGTAACAGAGATGACGAATAAGATCAACGAGCTGTTCGGCAGTATGGTTGAGGATCCGAATAATGCATCGGGTGACGGTACAGCGACGACGGGAATTGAAGATACGGCTGCAGGAGATGCCAACGGAGCGGCAGAAGCCGCCAATACATCGGCTGATGCAGGGGTTTCGGCAACTGAGGTCATCGGCGGCTCAGACGAAGCGGCAGCAGAAACGGAGGAAGCCGTTGAGCAACCTGTCGAACGTGCGGTGCTGACGGGTGCAGACGGACCGACTGCTACATTTGCAGTGCGTAATTAATAGGAACAAAGGGGAACGATATGAACAACATGTTAAAAAAAATCAGACGGAGTGTGCTGCTTTTATGCAGCATGCTCCTGCTGGCAGCTGTTCTGACCGGCTGCGGCAGCACAGAGGATACCGAGCAGACAGATGCACAGGCAGCAGTCGATATGGATACGCTGTGTAAAAACATGCTGGCGGCAGATACGACGCTGCCGGAGATGGTGACGGTTACGGATAAAGACGATCAGGCGGAACTGAATTTCGCATCTTTTTCTACTTTTTCTTATGACAGGGTGGCAGCTTACTTCTATGCATATGCAAAGGAGGGCGGCTCGGAGGAGATCGCAGTCGTTGAGCTGAAGGATGCACAGGATGCAGCCGCACTTATGAATACGATGCAGGATCATTTGAAGGATCGCAGGGGCGCACTCGAATCATATGCACCTGATCAGGTCACATTGATCGACCATGCGGTGATCAAGCAGAACGGACGTTATGTAGCGATGATTATTTCGCCCAAGAGTGGACTTGTCCAGCAGGCATTTGTAGTTGACTAACCGGGAAGAATTGAGGTAGGAACGATGGTATTCAGCAGCATATTTTTCTTATGTGTATTTTTACCGATCGTAATGGTGATCTATTATGTATTGCCGAAGCAGCTGCGCAATCTGTGGCTGCTTCTGGCAAGTATTTTTTTCTATGCATGGGGAGAACCGCGATACATTCTCATCATGCTTTTTTCTACGGTCTTTGATTATTTCAACGGAAGGGCGATCGCCTATGCCACAGACAAAGGAAAACACGATACGTGGGGACGGGCGGTACTCGTGCTTTCTGTGGTAGGCAATCTCGCTATTTTATGCTTTTTTAAATATACAGACTTTGTGCTGGAGACTGTGAACCGACTGGCAGGTACGCAGATTGGGCTTTTACAGCTCGTGCTGCCTATCGGCATTTCATTTTATACGTTCCAGACGATGTCTTATACGATCGATGTGTACCGCGGGGATACTCCGGCACAGAAAAACATTATCTCGTTCGGCATGTATGTGTGCCTGTTTCCGCAGTTGATCGCAGGACCGATCGTGCGCTATCAGGATGTGCAGCGGGAGGTAGATGTCCGCACGGAGACCGTTGCGGATATGACACACGGCTTACAGCGTTTTCTGGTCGGACTCGGTAAAAAGGTGCTGCTCGCGAATCAGATCGGCGTGATCTGGGACTATATCAAGGGGCTTGGCAGTGCGGATATGAGCATGGCGCTGGCATGGCTGGGTGCGTTGGCATTTACATTTCAGATCTATTTTGATTTTTCCGGCTATTCGGATATGGCGATCGGACTTGGAGAGATGTTCGGCTTTCATTTCCCGGAGAACTTCGATCATCCGTATGAGTCGAAAAGCATCACGGAGTTCTGGCGCAGATGGCATATGACGCTTGGCACATGGTTTCGGGAATACGTGTACATACCGCTTGGCGGCAACCGCAAAGGGCTTGCCAGACAGGTGTGCAACCTGCTTGTTGTATGGTTTCTGACCGGCCTGTGGCACGGCGCTGGCTGGAATTTTATCCTTTGGGGATTATATTATTTTGTATTGCTCGTTCTGGAGAAATTTGTGCTGCGGCGGCTTGCTCCGCGCATTCCGGCATGGTTACAGCACCTCTATACGATGATTTTTGTAGTGATCGGATGGGTGATCTTTGCATGCGAGGACATCACACTGCTGGGCAGCTATTTTAAGGCGCTGTTTGGAATCGGTGTGCCGGCTGGAAATGCATTGGCGGCTTATGAGTGGGATATACTGGCGCCGTTTTTGATCATACTTACACTGGCAGCCACGACGGTTCCGGTGCGCATTGCAAAACGGGTCGTGGGGTCGACGCGCCGCAGCGCATTCCTCATGGTTTATTCCGTGATATTGCTGTTTTTGTCGCTGGCATTTCTTGTGAGCGGAAGCTATAATCCGTTTTTGTACTTCCGGTTTTAGAGGACGGGCGATTGCTTCTACAAGAGGTCGCAGCCTTCGCAAGCATGTCTGTTTTGCTTTCGTTGCACGAACCATTCCGATGAGCCTCCGCAAAACAAAATTGGTTACAGTGTCAAAACTCATCTTCCACGGCATGCTTGCATGCCGGTGGGAGATGGAGTTTATGACACGCCCTTCAATGAGGATGAAGTGGGGCAAAAGCACCACGGGAATCCGAATTGAAGTAGGATTGTGGGAGTGCGAAGCACGAAACAATCCGTGTAACCGGAGGTTCGGGTGTTTTGACACCCGAACCAAAATTGTGTCAACAAAGGCTTCCACAATTTGGAGTCTCATCTCCATCGTGCAAAGGCAGCAAAATCAGACATGACTTTGCTCGCGCTGCTACTTCTGTGAATGGCTGCTGCATCTGCCGCCAGCCAACACATAATCGCCCACACAAGAAAGAATCCTGCTTTGCAGGATTCTCCGCCTGCGGCGGGTCGCTTTTGCGACATACTTCTTATCCGCCGCAGTGCGATCCTCACGGAGTGTTTTTAATTCATAGGAAGGAATTTCCTATGAATTGAAAAAAGAGCCGTTCACGGCTCTTTTTCATATCTCAACACTATAACAAGCGAATACTTTTCTCTGTGATCTCGATCCTGCGCTCCTTATACAGATGTCCGACCGCACGCTTGAATGCAGCTTTGCTCATCTGCATCTCCCGCATGATAATCTCCGGCGATGCCTTATCATTAAACGGCAGCACACCGGCATATTCCTCGATGACACACAATACCTTCTGCGCATCCGCATCCATCTGTGTTTCCTTATTGGCGCGGCGCGAAAGATCCAGCTTACCGTCGGCTTTCACATCGGTCACACGCGCCTCGATCATATCCCCGATCTTCAGATCCGAAGTGTCCTCGCTGCGCGGGATCATCGCTGAATAGCGGTCATCCACCGCTACGAACGTGCCGAAATCATGTCCGAACTCATAGACCCTGCCGGTCACGGTCTCCCCTTTTTCATAGGGAGCGTCTGTCTCCAGCTTGTCATACAGATGCTTCATGCTCGCACACAGTCTGGAACTCTTGTCCAGATACATCGTCACGAGCACCTCATCACCCTCGCGCACTTTTCCAAGCATCTCTTTATATGGAAGAAACAGATCCTTCTCCAGTCCCCAGTCCAAAAATGCACCGATCTTTCCGAGCTGCGACACGGTCAATACTGCCAGACCGCCCAGCGTCAGCTTCGGTTTTGCGCAGGTCGCGATCATGCGATCCTGTGAATCACGGTACAAAAACACCTCCATCGAATCTCCAAGCACCGCATTTGCCGGCACCTGCGACTTCGGCAGCAACACCTTTTCCTGCGCGTCACGGCTCTCCGCCAGATATACGCCAAAGGCTACCTGTTTTACGATGGTCAGTGTCTGATATTCTCCTAATCTCATTTTTTCTCCTAACTCCAACACAATATTCTATCTGTTCCGCTCCGCTGTGTGCTGCATCGAAAGACACGCACCTGCCTTCTCATAAAAAAGCAGATTGGCATACGCAGCCCCATCCTCATTGCACAGAGCTACCGCTGCGCAGGACGGCTCTATCGATACCTGCGGGCAGATCACATCCCCCAGCACCGCGGGTCTGCGATATTCTGCCCAGATCCGGTGAACCTTAAAGTTCTCCGGCAGGCATTCCTCTCCGATCAAAATATATTTCGCATTGTTGACATGCTGATTCGTATCTATGAAATAGTGCGGTATATGAATCGGGGGCTGCTCCTCTCCCTGCGGCAGACGCGGCAGCTTTCTCCCCAGATACTCCATATCCAGCTTCGGCTCCGGCGGGTATTTCTCGATCATCTGCGGCAGCGGGCGCATCGGCTTGCCGCTGTCTGTGTCCACACATACCCACACCGAATCCGCACCTAAAATCAGTTCGCCCTGTGCGTCCTCGATCTTAAAATTACGCAGTCCGAAAAAATCCCGCACCTCATACGGCCATGTGCTGATCACAAGCTGCTCGCCCAGCTTTGGATAACGCAGGATATCTACCTGCCAACTGCTCAGGATCCATGCAACGTGATGCTCGGTCAGAAAATCCAGCCCGATGCCGAGATCCTCGGATTGAAAGGTACAACAGTCCTGCAAATAGTCCAGCAGGGCAGTCAGTGTCGCCTCATGGTGATTGTTGCACTCACTGTAGCGAACACGTGTCTGAAATGAATACATTTTTTACGCTCCTACCTGTCACTGACAACTTGAAAAATGAAAACTTCAAGTGTTATTTGAACGAATACTAGTTTAACACATTTACGATTCTTTTTCTATGCCTTTTCAGACAATATTTCTTGCAAGGAAAAAGACAGTAAATCATCCTAGATCTACTGCCTTTCAACATTTCCTTCGAGACTTTCAGTCAAGCGTTTCATCAAATAATATCTTGGTGAACATTTTTGCCCCTTCTCTATTCATGTGATGCGGATCACGGAACAAATCGTACCTATCACAAAAACGCTCGTCAAACGAATAATCGACATATTGGACTCCGGTCTCCTCCTGCACTCGATCAATGATACCATAGGAATCATCATAAAAGTCCGAATCGTTTGTGAAAACAGATGTATATTCAGATAAGTACGGCGTCGTTATCAATATAGGCGTAGCTTGCAGTTCTTTGCACAGATCGATCATCTCATACAGCGCAGTGATCTCTTCGTCGTTGTAGATTCTCTTCCCATTTTCATCGATGTTAGATGCTACATGATTCCTATATATTTTTTTTGCCATTGTAAGGGCATCCTCGCTGTCAGTCGTCCCCACCCAATCATCATTTTTTGTCTCACTAATTCCAATAACTGTTTTTAACAAGCTAAAAACTGTGGTCTCTGTCAAAGCCGGAAGGTACTTCACAAATATAGCAGTATTCAAATCATAGTTTTTAATATATTTTTCATCCAGAAAATGGTAATAGCGTTTATTTTTAGAAGCAAAATTCCCACTAGATGATTCCGGAGTTCCAAAAAAAGTCATATACGAAACGCAAATATAGACAGTAGCTCCGGGTGCGATACGATCTCTATAATTTTCTAAAATCCTATAATTATAACTCATTGATTGCGAAGGAAGTGAAAAATTAAAACACGTATATTCTTTTTCATAGTCCTCATAATCAAAGCCATAATACCCATGGCTGTTTCCGAAATTACAAATCTCTATATCCGAAGGAACATCGAATATATACGCATCACCGTTCTTATGAGAACCCATCGTTCCATAATTAGATACATGCGATAGATATAAAAAATTTATCGTGCCTGTTATTGTGGCAAGAATCAAAATCAGTACAATTATTTTCTTTACAAATTGTTTCATAACAGATTTGCGGTTAGAATTGGAAGTAAACGAATTCAGCCGCCACTCCTTTCTGGGAGAAAAATATTATGATCAATGTCAGCGACAGATACATACACCATCGAATCATAC
>CAVHZH010000009.1:36299-37969 GCA_963640395.1 Oscillospiraceae bacterium | reverse complement strand
TACGGGGTATGGTTATAAAAAAATCGGATGCATTTTGGATCGTGGATATTTCAGTTGTGGAAATATCCGATATTTAGATGAATGCGGTTATAGTTTTGTAATTATGGCCAAAGGTATGGCATCTTTTATCAGCGAACTTATTCTTGAAAACAGAGGAACGTTTGAAAACAAACGTTCCTGCGACATGAACGCATATGGTGTCTATGGCAAGACGGTGAAAAAGAGTCTGTTCGAAGGGGATGAAAGGAAACGATATATCCATATTTATCACAGTATCTCGAAAGAAGCGGAGGAACGGCAAAGTTTTGAAAATGATTTGCGGGAACGAACCACTTTACTGATGTCCCGTCAGAACCAGACAGTAGAGTTTGGAGCAGCCTATGAGAAATATTTTTATCTTCATTATGGTGAGAATGGTGTGTTTTTATATCCCGAAGAAAAGACAACCGTAACAGAACGGGAAATTTCGCTGTGTGGATATTTCGTTATTATTACATCGGAACGGATGACAGCAAAGGAGGCACTTCATCTTTATAAGAGTCGAGATACTTCCGAAAAGCTTTTTGCTGCTGATAAGTCATTTCTTGGTAACAACAGTATGCGGGTTTACACGAATGAAGGTATGGAAGGGAAAATCTTTACACAGTTCATTGCATTGATTATCCGTAATAAAATTTATACTTCATTACAGGAAGCAGGCGAACAACTGGAAAGAAAGCAAAACTATATGACGGTGCCAGCTGCGATCAAGGAGCTGGAGAAAATCGAAATGACCCGCCAGACAGATAATATATACCGGCTTGATCATGCGGTGACAGCGAAACAAAAGAAAATCCTGAAAGCCTTTGGTATGAGTGATGGAACAATAAACTATCAGGCCGGTGAAATAAGCAATGTGCTCAAAGCGGCGGGATTGCGGAATGAAGGAAGGAACTGAACATGGCACGGAAAATAAATGCTGAATTACTGGATGCTAAAATTGAAAAAGCGCAGGAAGAATTAGTAAAGTCAAAGCACAAATATGACGTGGCTGCGGCAAACCTTAAAAGTCTGCTGGATAAGCGAGATGCACTTCGGCAAAAGAAATTACTGGATGCTATTGCAGGAAGCAACAGGAGTTATGAAGAAATCATGCAGTATTTACAGAGTGATGGCAAGGAGGAGCAGTAATGTTAAAGGAACAGTATTTTGCCGTTAGATATGGTGATATCGTAGTACTGCTCTATCATGAAGATATGTTGGAAATCAGAGACTTGCTATTCGATAATAGTCGGAGAGAAAAAACACTGAAACGGTTTCTGGAGTACTGCTATATGCTGGACGTGAAAGTGGCATTTGAAGGATTGAAAGGCGAAAAGACCAGAGGCTTAAAGGCAGCACTTAAATATGCGAAAGAGCATGACATCGGGATGATTGATGAACAGATCCAGGGAGCTATGAATATATAAATTTCCGGTCCAAAATGCTTTTAGGGCTACTTTGGGCTGGAAATTAAGGTATAACACTGAGGGAATGGGAAATACAACAGTTTTCATGATACTACTTGACAACGAATGATAGGGAGCATATAATCCTGTCTTTGACACTTAAAGAAAGGTATAGTGGCAGAATCTCTTGATTTTACAAGGGTTCTGCCACTTTCATTGTATAATAGGAAATTCCTCCTGACG
>CAVHZH010000009.1:0-36289 GCA_963640395.1 Oscillospiraceae bacterium | reverse complement strand
CTACTTGACAACGAATGATAGGGAGCATATAATAGATGAGAAGTTATTATAACGTTTGATGAAAAATTCGCTCTTATTTTTCATAAAACTTCCTTCTTACGCAAAGAGGCCCGCTGCTACAGCGGGCTTCTTTATGTTGGTTATTAACACCGTTCTTTTTATTCTTCTTCGGCTGATTCGCTGCCGAGTTCATCTAAGTAGTTATCGACTGCATCGGTGTTGACGGATACGGTAGAGCTGCTGGTGTCCGTACTTGACGAACCGTTGACTCTGCTATAGATCGAAAATCCGATCCAGATGCAGATCGCTGCTGCAATAGCTGCCACAATGATCCATGCCAGTGCACGCTCGAGTTTTTCGCGGCGCATGGACTGCTTGCGGTGCGCCTTTGACTTCTTATACTGATCTACTTTTGCCTGACTCATAATCGTTCTCCTTCTGTTAAATTGTCCGGAGCGGATCGTTTTGTTTCCTGCTCCAAATCACATACAGTATACACTATTTTGATCGCTTGTGGACGAAAAACACAAAAAATACACGAATAAAAAATTTAGGGAACGCTGATTGACGCGTTCCCACGCCGGATTTGCGCTGCAAAGCAGGAAATTCTCCTGCAAATCCGTGCGATCTCCCAGAGAACCTGAGGAAATGAGGATTAAATCAGCATTTCCTCAGGGTCAGGTCAGACCAGAGCTCAGGCGGCAGCTTTGATGCCGTCGTGGATCCAAGTGCGGACATCGGGGATCTGGCTTAAGATCGGGAGCAGGATGCAGGCGATCACGATACCGGTCACACCCTGTACGATGTTGGCAGGAACACCTGCTGCGGAGTAGGCGATGCCGCCTGCGATCGCAGCGGAGGTAAAGCCACCGTTTGATGCGGCATTCAGACCGATTTCAAATTCAAAATATCCGAATACCATCAGTGCCTCCCCGATGATGCCGCCGAGAACGACACGCACCGTAGCCGCTGCCTTGCTGCCGGAGAGCAGAGCGCTGCTTTTGCGGAACAGAACACCGGCAAGCAGTGCGGTGAGCGCTTTGATGATAAAGGTAGCGGGCACCCATACCAGATAGCCGCTGAATAAGTCAGACAGCATCGAGCCGATACCGGCGGCAAGTGCGCCCATGCCGGGACCTAATATGACGCCGCACAGCAGCACCATGCCGTCACCGGGATGGATGTATCCGCCTGTGGGGGTGGGAATCTTGATGATCATTGTGCAGATGCAGGTCAGTGCCGCGAACAATGCGGAAACGACCCATTTTTTTGTTGTGTTCATATTCATAATGTCCTCTTTTCCTGCGGTTGAAGTGACCGCATGTGTTGTTGCTTTTGCACATCATAGAATAAAACTGGATTGATGAAAATGTCCAGTTTTTGAAAATATAACCATACCAGTACAAGAAAAAATGATGTAAAAGTTCAGCCGTCATCTGCGGAATGTGCGCATTCATGTAAGTATGACGCGCGCATTTTCGAGATTATCGAAAAAAGTGCGGATGAGTGCTTGAAAGATGTACGAAATAGGCTTAAAATAAATGATACAAGAGCAAAGACCGGATACTATTCGGATAGCAATAAAATAAGCGAAAAGAGGAAATGTTACAGTGAGTGAACCGAAGAAGATTAAAGACATGACAAGAACCGAGTATGCAAGCTATGTGCAGTACCATTACCGCAATGATCCGCAGTGGGTGCGCACAATGCTGCTCTCAAAATATGACAGGGAACATAATAAAAGTAAATAATTTGTCGAAAACAACAGCAAAACAGAAAAAACCACAAAAAAACAGAAAAAATATGTGGTTTTTTGTGTTCTATTATGTTATAATTTTAGATAGAAACCAAAGTAAACAAAAATGATTGTTTGGAGGAAACGAGTATGCCGAAACAGTTTTATGATGGAGAGATCGAAAAGTCTCCCCGTATTCCAAAATTGATAGAATATCTGTTTGATAAGATGCCGGTCATAGAGGCAGACCGTGCGGAGATCGTGACAGAGAGCTATCGCGCGACTGAAAATGATCCGATCATTACGCGCCGTGCAAAGGCATTTCAGGCGATCTGTGAGAAGCTGCCGATCGTCATCCGTCCGATGGAGCTGATCGTTGGAAGCAATTCGATCGCACCGCGCGGATGCCAGATGTTTCCCGAGTATTCCTTTGAGTGGATGGAGCAGGAATATGATACGGTAGCAACCCGTGAGGCAGATCCGTTCTATATCGCTGACGATACGAAAAAGCGTCTGCATGAGGCGTATAAGTATTGGAAGGGCAAGACGACCAGTGAGCTGGCGACTGCTACGATGGCAGACGAAGCGATCATGGCGATGAAGCACAATATTTTTACCCCGGGTAACTATTACTATAACGGTGTCGGTCATTTTACGGTAAAATATGAGGAAGTGCTTGCTATCGGATTTGAGGGCATTATCGAAAAGATCGATGCAGAGCTGGACAAGCTCACTTTATGTGCACCGGACTATGCAAGACATCATGCATTTCTTGAGGCTGCAAAAATGAGTTGTCAGGCAGCGATCACATATGCAAAGCGTTATGCGGCGCTCGCTGCCGAGGAAGCAGAAAAAGAGACCGATCCGGTCAGAAAAGAAGAGCTGCGTGTGATCGCAGCGAACTGTGAGCGGGTACCCGCAAAGCCAGCAGAGACTTTCTATGAGGCATGCCAGTCGTTCTGGTTTGTACAGGAGCTGCTGCAGACCGAGTCCAGCGGACATTCGATCTCACCCGGACGGTTTGACCAGTATATGTATCCTTATTATAAAAAGGATATTGATGAGGGACGTATTACCCGTGAGGCAGCACAGGAGCTGTTAGACTGTGTCTGGATCAAGCTGAATGATCTGAACAAGTGCCGTGATGAGGGCAGCGCGGACGGATTTGCGGGCTACAGCCTGTTCCAGAACCTGATCGCGGGCGGACAGGACGAGGAAGGTCTGGACGTGACGAATGACCTGTCCTTTATGTGTCTGGAGGCCAGCATGCATGTCAGGCTGCCGCAGCCGTCGTTGTCTGTCCGTGTCTGGAACAAGACACCGGATGCATTTATCATCAAGGCGGCGCGTCTGGCACGTACCGGTATCGGTTTACCGGCATTTTACAATGATGAAGTGATCATTCCTGCTCTGATGAGCAGAGGTGTATCTTTAGAAGATGCGCGTACCTACAATATCATCGGCTGTGTGGAGCCGCAGAAGGCGGGCAAGACAGATGGCTGGCATGATGCCGCATTCTTCAATATGTGCCGTCCGTTAGAGATGGTATTCTCCAACGGCTATGAGAACGGTGAGAAGGTCGGACTCCAGACCGGGGATGTCACAAAGATGGCGACATTCGAGGAGTTCTATCATGCTTATGAGAGGCAGATGAACTATTTTATCGCAACCATGGTCAATGCGATCAACTGTATTGACAATGCACATGCGACACGTATGCCGCTGCCGTTCCAGTCCAGCATGATTGATGACTGTATCGGACGCGGAAAGTCCTTGCAGGAGGGCGGCGCGATCTACAACTTTACCGGTCCGCAGGGCTTTGGTATCGCGAATGTGGCAGATTCCATGCTCGCGGTGCGTGAGCTTGTATATGACAAAAAGACGGTCACAATGGCAGAGCTGAAGGATGCGCTAGAGAATAATTTCGGCAAGGGACTGAGCACGATGCGGATGCAGGAGCTGTCCTCACAGATCATCGCGGATATGATCGCGAAGGGTCAGAAGGTTGGCGAAAAAGAGATCGCTGTTATCGCAGAGACACTCGCGAATGTGAAGCCGGATGAGGCAACGCAGAAGCGATACGATGAGATCCTGAGTCTGATCGAACAGGCACCCAAATACGGAAATGACGATGATGATGCGGATGCGATGGCACGCCGCGTGGCTTATGCTTATACCAAACCTTTGCAGCAGTATAAAAACCCCAGAGGCGGTATGTATCAGGCGGGCCTTTACCCGGTATCTGCGAATGTGCCGCTCGGCAAACAGACTGGAGCGACCCCGGACGGCAGACTGGCAAATACGCCGGTGGCAGATGGTGTCGGACCGATGCAGGGACGCGATATCAAGGGACCGACAGCGACCGCGAACTCTGTGTCAAAGCTGGATCACGGCATTGCATCGAACGGTACGCTGTTTAACCAGAAGTTCCATCCGTCGGCACTGGCAGGCGAGGACGGACTGCGCAAATTTGCATCCTACATCCGTACTTTCTTCGATGAGAAGGGTATGCATATGCAGTTTAACGTCGTGAACCGTGAGACTTTGCTGGATGCACAGAAGCACCCGGAAAATTATAAGACACTGGTTGTCCGTGTAGCAGGCTACAGTGCATTGTTTACGACATTGTCCAAGTCGCTGCAGGATGATATTATCAAGAGAACAGAGCAAGGTGGGTTTTAATAAATGAGTCGAACAGCAGTGATTGAGCGAAGCACAAAGGAGACGAAGATCAAGGTAGAGCTGGAGCTTGACGGAACCGGAGTAAGCCATATCCATACAGGCATCGGATTTTTTGATCATATGCTGGATGGATTTACGAGGCATGGATTGTTTGATCTGACGGCGACCTGTCAGGGGGATATCCATGTGGACAGCCACCATACGATCGAGGATATGGGTATTGTACTCGGCACTGCGATCCGCGAGTCACTCGGAGATAAAAAGGGTATCGTCCGTTACGGGAGCTGTATGCTGCCGATGGATGAGACGCTGGCGGTGTGTGCGGTAGATCTGTCCGGACGGCCGTATCTGGTGTTCGATGCACCGTTCCGCGGTCAGATGGTGGGCGGTATGGACACACAGATGGCGCATGAATTTTTCTATGCCATCAGCTATGCAGCCGGCATGAATCTACATCTGAAGGTGCCATACGGGGAAAATGACCATCACATGATGGAAGCGTTGTTTAAGGCATTTGCGAAAGCACTCGACGCGGCGACGCGGTTCGATCCCCGCATCACGGATGTGTTATCGACAAAAGGCGCTTTATAAGCCCGCACAAATGAGTGTATTATATAGGTGAAAAAGAGGTGGAATGCATGTGTAATCCACCTCTTAAATTTTTGTAAAAAATCACCAAAAAAAGAAATATCTTGTATCTCGGTTGACACCAAACACAACATCTAGTACAATACATGGTAACGACTTTTTTGACGCGAGAATCAGCAGCCACGCAGTTCTGGCGCCGGTGAGAGACAGGCTAAAGGAGAATTTGGTATGAAGATTATTAAAAGAAGTGGGGCAGAGGTCGATTACGATATTACCAAAATTATTGCGGCAGTCCAGAAGGCAAATGAGAGTGTGCCCGCAGCGGAACGCATGACACAGGAGCAGATTCTTAAGATAGCGGATAATGTGCGCAATGCGTGTGAGGAGATGAAGCGCGCGCTGAACGTGGAGGAGATTCAGGATCTGGTGGAGAATCAGATTATGGATCTGCGCGCATTTGGCGTTGCCAGAAACTATATCACATATCGTTATCGGAGAGCGCTTGTGCGTAAATCCAACTCTACAGACGAGCAGATCCTGAGTCTGATCGAGTGTAACAATGAAGAGGTAAAGCAGGAAAATTCAAATAAAAACCCGACGGTCAACAGCGTCCAGCGTGATTATATGGCAGGCGAGGTCAGCAAGGACATCACGAGACGTTTTCTGCTGCCCGACGAGGTCATTGAGGCGCATGAGAAGGGCATTATCCATTTTCATGACGCAGACTATTTTGCGCAGCATATGCACAACTGCTGTCTGGTCAATTTAGAGGATATGCTGCAGAACGGTACGGTCATCAGCGAGACGATGATCGACCGCCCCAAGAGCTTTGCGACCGCGTGCAACATCGCGACACAGAGTATCGCACAGATCGCGAGTGCGCAGTATGGCGGTCAGAGTATTTCTCTGGCGCATCTGGCACCGTTTGTACAGGTCAGCCGTGAAAAGTACCGCGCAAAGGTGCGTGAGGAGTTTGAGACAGAGGGCTTGCAGCTTGGCGAGGCGCAGATCAATGACATCGCGGAGATGCGCGTGCGCGAGGAGATCAAGCAGGGTGTGCAGATGATCCAGTATCAGGTGATCTCCCTGATGACGACGAACGGACAGGCTCCATTTGTGACCGTATTCATGTATCTGGATGAGGTGCCCGAGGGACGCATCCGGGATGATCTGGCTATGATCATCGAGGAGATGCTGTATCAGCGCATCCGGGGCGTGAAAAATGAGCGTGGTGTCTATATCACACCGGCGTTCCCGAAGCTGATCTATACGCTGGAGGAGGACAACATCCACGAGGACAGCAAATATTTTTATCTGACAAAGATCGCAGCAGAGTGTACGGCGAAGCGTATGGTGCCGGACTACATTTCCGAGAAGATCATGCGTCAGTTAAAAAAAGGCGATGTATATACGTGTATGGGATGCCGCAGCTTCCTCACACCGGATCGTTTTACGGATGCGGGAGTCGGCAATATCGCCAACGCGGGCAATTACATAGAGGGAAAGCACAAATATTACGGCAGGTTCAATCAGGGCGTTGTGACGCTCAATCTCGTGGACATCGCATGTTCTTCCGGCGGTGATATGGATCAGTTCTGGAAGATCTTTGACGAGCGTCTGGATCTGTGTTACCGTGCACTGATGTGCCGTCATGAGCGCTTGAAGGGGACTCCTTCGGATGTTGCACCGATTCTGTGGCAGCATGGCGCACTGGCGAGACTGGCACCGGGGGAGAAGATCGACCGGCTGTTATATAACGGTTATTCCACGATTTCACTCGGCTATGCGGGACTGTGCGAGTGTACGCGGTATATGACCGGAAAGTCGCATACAGATGCGGAGGCGACACCGTTTGCACTGAAGGTGATGCAGTATCTGAATGATGCGTGCACGCGCTGGAAGCAGGAGACAAATATCGATTTCAGTGTATACGGCACACCGTTAGAGTCCACGACCTATAAGTTTGCAAAATGCCTGCAGAAGCGCTTTGGCGTGATCCCGGGTGTTACGGACAAAAGCTATATCACGAACAGCTATCACGTACATGTGACCGAGCAGATCGATGCGTTTACCAAGCTCAAATTTGAAGCACAGTTTCAGGAGCTGTCGCCGGGTGGCGCGATCAGCTACGTGGAAGTTCCCGATATGCAAAATAATATCGAAGCGGTGCTTACCGTGATGAAATATATCTATGATAACATTATGTATGCAGAGTTGAATACAAAGAGCGATTATTGTCAGATCTGCGGCTTTGGCGGAGAGATCCGCATCGTGAACGATGAACATGGCAAGCTGGTGTGGGAGTGCCCGAACTGCGGCAACCGTGACCAGAATAAGATGAATGTCGCACGCCGTACCTGCGGCTATATCGGTACACAGTTCTGGAATCAGGGCAGAACGCAGGAGATCAAGGAGCGCGTGCTGCACCTGTAGAGAAAATATTAAGATAATAAAAAAAGTTGCCAGCCGGCAACTTTTTTTATTATCTATTTAGGTTTTTTTGAGCGGTAGACAGCATCAGCTTGATACGGTTGAGCTGGTTGACCTCGCTGGCACCGGGATCATAGTCGATTGCTACGATATTCGCCTCCGGGTGCTCGTGGCGGATCTTTTTGATGACACCCTTGCCTACGATATGGTTTGGTAGGCAGGCGAACGGCTGGGTACATACGATATTTTTTGCACCGCAGTGGATCAGCTCCATCATTTCTCCGGTCAAGAACCATCCCTCACCGGTCTGGTTGCCGATCGATACGATCGGCGCGGCGTATTTTGCCAGCTCCTCAATGTGTGCAGGCGGATCAAAGTGCTTGCTCTTTTCAAACGCGGAGCGTGCGGCGGAGCGCAGCCATTCGAGCGCCTTGATGCCGAGCATGGAGTTGCGCGCGGACTTTTTGCTCATGCCAAGCTCGTCTGCCTTGAATTTATTGTTGTACAGGCAGTAGAGCAGGAAGTCGAGCAGATCCGGTACGACTGCCTCTGCGCCCTCTGCCTCAAGCAGCTTGGCGAGGTGGTTGTTCGCCTCGGGATGGAACTTCACGAGAATCTCACCGACGATGCCGACACGCGGCTTTTTCACGTTCCTGCGGGGCAGTTCATCGAATTCCCTGATGATCTGGCGGCACATCCAGTTGAACTTGCGGTGCGAGAGCATGTGATCCTCGGATACGAACTGGCAGACACGCTTTTTCCACTTGCGGTGCAGCTTGTCTGTCGAGCCGGAAACCTTCTCATACGGGCGCGTCGCATAGACACAGCGCATGAAAATATCGCCGAATACAGCCGCGTACAGACCGCGCTGGACGAGCTTTGGCGTAAACGTAAAGCCGGGGTTTTTCTCGAGTCCTACCATGTTGATGGAGATCACGGGCACCTGCGGGTAACCCGCCTTTTCGAGTGCACGCCGGTAAAAACCGATATAGTTGCTGGCGCGGCAGCCGCCACCGGTCTGGGAGATCAGCACCGCGGTTTTATCCATGTCATAATTGCCGCTCTCGATCGCGTGCATGAGCTGTCCGACGACGATCAGCGACGGATAGCAGGCATCGTTGTTGACGTAGCGCAGACCGGAGTTGATCGCCTCCTGACTCGATACGTCGGGGATGACCAGATTGTAGCCTGCGGAGCGGAATGCCGGCAGCAGCAGCTCGAAGTGGATCGGTGACATCTGCGGGCACAGGATCGTGTAATTGTCCCGCATTTCCTCCGTGAAAATGACACGGTTGTGGTTGGCAGGGACGATCGTGCGCTTTTTCGGATTCGTCTTTCGCACACGGATCGCAGCGAGCAGTGAGCGCACGCGGATACGAGCGGCACCGAGGTTGTTTACCTCGTCGATCTTCAGACAGGTGTATATCTTGCCTGATTTCGTCAGAATATCGCTCACACAGTCGGTTGTTACCGCATCGAGTCCGCAGCCGAACGAATTGAGCTGGATCAGATCCAGATTTTCGGTCTTTTTTACATAGTTTGCGGCAGCGTACAGTCTGGAGTGGTACATCCACTGATCCATGACGATCAGCGGGCGCTCGACATTTCCGAGATGGGAGATCGAATCCTCGGTCAGCACCGCAATGCCGTAGGAATTGATCAGCTCTGGAATGCCGTGGTTGATCTCCGGATCGACATGATACGGACGGCCTGCGAGAACGATCCCGTGTTTTCCGGTCTTTTCGAGGTAACGGAGCGTCTGCTCGCCTTTTTTGCGCATCAGATTGCGCACATGTGCCAGCTCCTTCCAAGCGGCATCTACAGCCGTGTGGATCTCCTCCGCAGGGATCGAAAACTCTGCGCCAAATACCTCGCACAGCTTTTCAGTCAGCGCTTTTTTGCTGGCAAACGTCAAGAACGGATTGAGAAAGCGGACTTCACCGGAAGTGATCTCGTCCACGTTGTTTTTAATATTCTCAGCATATGAGGTCACGATCGGGCAGTTGTAGTGGTTGTTGGCATCCGGGAACTCGTTGCGTTCATATGGGATGCACGGGTAAAAGATCCAGTCTACGTTTTGGCGGATCAGCCACGTGATATGACCGTGTGCGAGCTTCGCGGGATAGCATTCGGACTCGCTGGGGATGGATTCGATACCCATCTCATAAATATCCCTCGTTGACTGCGGGCTTAGTATCACACGGAAACCGAGTGATTTGAAAAACGTCGCCCAGAACGGATAGTTTTCGTAGAAATTGAGCACACGGGGAATACCGACCGTGCCGCGCGACATTTCTGCCTCGGAGAGTGGCTCGTAGTTGAAAATAAGCTTGTTTTTATATTCAAACAGGTTCGGGATGTGATCCTTGTTTTTCTCTTTGCCGAGTCCGCGCTCACAGCGGTTGCCGGTGATGTAGCGTCTGTCACCGTCAAACCGGTTGATCGTGAGCAGACAGTGGTTCGTACAGCCCTGACAGCGTGTGAGCCTTGTGTCGTATTTCATGTTTAAAATCGCTTCGATCGGCAGCATGCCGGATGCATGGTCACCGTTTGCGTGGAAGCGCTCGCGTGCGATGAGCGCCGCACCGAACGCACCCATGATACCCGCGATATCGGGGCGCACGACCTCTACGCCGGAAATGCGCTCAAAGCTGCGCAGTACGGCGTTGTTGTAAAATGTACCACCCTGTACGACCACGTGTTTTCCAAGCTGTGACGGGTCGGAGAGCTTGATGACTTTAAACAGGGCATTTTTAATGACGGAGTAGGCAAGTCCGGCAGAGATGTCTGCGACGGAAGCGCCTTCCTTCTGTGCCTGCTTGACTTTGGAATTCATGAAAACGGTACAGCGCGTGCCAAGATCGATCGGATGCTTCGCAAACAATGCCTCGGCTGCAAAATCCTCGACACTGTAATTGAGTGATTTTGCAAAGGTCTCGATAAAGGAGCCGCAGCCGGAGGAGCAAGCCTCGTTGAGCTGTACGCTGTCTACGGTATGATCCTTGATCTTGATGCATTTCATGTCCTGTCCGCCGATGTCTAGGATACAGTCCACCTTCGGGTTGAAAAATGCGGCGGCATAGTAATGTGATACTGTTTCTACCTCGCCCTCATCCAACTGCAGCGCCGCTTTGATCAGCGCCTCACCGTATCCGGTGGAGCAGGAGTAGACGATGTGTGCGTCCTCTGGTAACTGCTCATAGATCTCTTTCATCGAGCGGATCGCAGTAGCTAACGGGCTGCCGTTGTTATTGCTGTAGAAAGAATAGAGCAGGGAACCGTCCTCGCCGACGAGCGCGACCTTTGTCGTCGTACTGCCGGCATCGATGCCGAGATAACAGTTGCCGTGATAGGAGGCAAGCGCAGACGTCTGCACGTGATGCCTGCTGTGACGCTCCATAAATGCATCATAATCCGCCTGCGACGCAAACAGCGGCTCCATACGTGCGACCTCAAATTCCATGTGGATCTCGGATGTCAGGCGGTCTAACAGCGCGTCTAATGTCGTTGTTTTTGCGGGCTGGCAGTTGAGTGCCGAGCCGATCGCAGCGAACAGATGCGAGTTTTCCGGTGTGATCGCGTGATCTTCATCCAGCTTTAAGGTGCGGATAAATGTCTCCTTTAACTCTGATAAAAAGTGCAGCGGACCGCCTAAAAATGCAACATGACCGCGGATCGGCTTTCCGCAGGCGAGACCGCTGATCGTCTGGTTGACGACCGCCTGAAAAATAGAGGCAGACAGATCCTCCTTTGTCGCGCCCTCGTTGATCAGGGGCTGGATGTCCGTCTTGGCAAATACGCCGCATCGCGCAGCGATCGGGTAGATCGCCTTGTAGTTTTTCGCATATTCATTGAGTCCGGACGCATCGGTCTGGATCAGGGATGCCATCTGATCGATGAAGGATCCGGTTCCACCGGCACAGATACCGTTCATGCGCTGCTCGACGTTGCCGCCCTCGAAATAAATGATCTTTGCATCCTCACCGCCCAGCTCGATTGCTACATCGGTCTGCGGTGCGTAGTGGGTCAGTGCGGTAGACACACTGATCACCTCCTGCACAAACGGAATGTCCAGATGCTTTGCGAGCGTCAGACCGCCGGAACCGGTGATCATCGGTGAGACCGTTACATTTCCCTGCGCGGCGCGCGCATCGGTCAAAAGACCGGTCAATGTCTCGCGGATATTTGCAAAATGACGCTTGTAATCTGCAAAAAGCAATTCATCCTTTTCGTTTAATAGTGCGACTTTTACGGTTGTGGAACCGATGTCGATACCCAGCTTGTAAAGATTTGTACTCATATGCTTAACCTCTGTGAACTGTATTTGTGGTGCAATTCTGCTCCTTTATGATTTCCTATTATAATGCAATTGTATAAAAATCAAAACAAAGTACATTATAAGACAGCTTTCGTCAAAAGACAACACCCTAAATCTAAAGTTTTTCTAAACGTAAAAGAAAAACAGTTCAGCGCTATTCGCAAAGACGCCTACCGGCGTGTTACCACTGCTGCGCAGTTAACTTTGCTCATGATCGGGCGCTCATCTCATCACCTGCGAAATGTGCTCATTCATTCATTCATTCATGCAAGCATGACTCACACATTTTCTTGGTGATGGCTAAACTGTTAAAAATGGTTGAACTGCGAAAAATGGATACACTGGTTGACAAAAGCGAACATACTTTTTATACTGAAACGTGTATCAGCGTCGGGCGGCGTAGAAAACGCCTGCAGTCAAAGGAGAATTACATGAATTACTTAAATAAACTGGAACGCAGATTCGGACGTTATGCGATCCCGGATCTGAGCAAATGGCTGATCGTGTGCTATGCGGTCGGTTATGTATTTTACTATATGGAGCGGATCTTCCAGATCCCGGTTTTAAGCTATCTGATGCTTGATCCAGCGCTCGTGATGCGCGGGCAGGTGTGGCGGCTTGTGACATGGATTCTGATGCCGCCGTCTTATACGAATATTTTATTTTATGCGATCATGATGCTGTTATATTATCAGCTCGGTACAGCGCTCGAACGCACGTGGGGCACGTTCCGGTTCAATGCCTATATCATCGGCGGCGTGCTGTTTACGGCGGTCGGTGTGATGATCGGCTTCTTTGTGCTGCGTCTGCTCGGTATGCCTGAGGCATATATGATGGGCTATGCGGTCAGCACCAATTACATCAACCTGTCGATTTTTCTCGCGTTTGCGGCTTGCTATCCGGATATGCAGCTGATGCTGTATTTTATCATCCCGGTGAAGATCAAGTGGCTCGCTGTGCTCTATGCGGTGCTGGTGGCGTTCAGCTTCTTGCAGACCGGATGGGCGGGACGGATCGTGATCCTCATGTCCCTAATGAATTTTATTGTGTTCTTTTTCTCCACGAGGGATTACCACAGAATCTCACCGCAGGAAATGAAGCGCAAGCATGATTACCGGTCGCAGACGGCTCAGCCGAAAATGCGCCGCACGGGTGGGGCGCTCTACAAGCACAAATGTGCGGTGTGCGGACGCACCGATCTGGATGATCCTTCGCTAGAGTTCCGTTTCTGCTCCAAGTGCGAGGGCGGACTGGAATATTGTCAGGATCATCTGTTTACGCACGAGCACGTAAAACGCTGACTTCACAGTTCAGCCCGCGCCATTCGAGGAGACGCCTGTCGGCGTTTTACCACTGCTGCGCAGCTAACTTTGCTCATTATCGGGCGCTCACCTCATCACCTGTGGAATGTGCTCATTCATGCAAGCATGATTCACACATTTCCTTGGTGATGGCTGAACTGTTACACAAAACTTACGAAAATGAATTGACGGAATGACCTTTTTTCGGTACACTGAAAAGAGGTCATTTTACGTTATTTAGGAGGAATACGTGATGGAGAACGAAACAGTTTCCAAAAATTTTATCGAGCGAATCATCGAGGAGGATCTGGCAGAGGGCAGATGTGATACGGTCTGCACCCGTTTCCCGCCGGAGCCGAACGGTTATCTTCATATCGGACATGCCAAGTCGATCCTGTTGAATTACGGACTGGCAAAAAAGTACGGCGGAAAATTTAACATGCGTTTTGACGATACGAACCCGACAAAAGAGAAGATCGAGTTTGTGGAGTCGATCAAAAAAGATATCAAGTGGCTGGGCGCAGACTGGGAGGATCGTCTGTACTTTGCGTCCAACTATTTTCCGCAGATGTATGAGGCTGCGATCAAGCTGATCAAAAAGGGCAAGGCATATGTCTCAGACCTGAGCGCGGAGCAGATCAGGGAGTACCGCGGCACACTTGAGGAGCCGGGCAAAAAGGATCCCAGCTCTGACCGCAGCGTGGAGGAGAACCTCGCATTGTTTGAGGACATGAAAAA
This sequence comes from Oscillospiraceae bacterium, assembly GCA_963640395.1. Taxonomy (GTDB): domain Bacteria; phylum Bacillota; class Clostridia; order Lachnospirales; family Lachnospiraceae; genus W0P33-017. Next base: position 22,497 of record CAVHZH010000009.1, on the reverse strand, counting down.
CGGAAAATTCGAGGACGGTGCAAAGGTGCTGCGTGCCAAGATCGATATGGCATCCCCGAATATGAACATGCGTGATCCGGTGATCTACCGCGTGGCACATATGACCCACCACAATACCGGAGATACGTGGTGCATCTATCCGATGTACGATTTTGCGCATCCGATCGAGGACGCGATCGAGGGCATCACACATTCGATCTGTACGCTGGAGTTTGAGGATCACAGACCGCTCTATGACTGGGTTGTCCGTGAGCTGGAATACGAGAAGCCGCCCAAGCAGATTGAGTTTGCGAAGCTGTATCTGAAAAACGTCGTGACAGGAAAGCGTTACATCAAGCGGCTTGTGGAGGAAGGCATTGTGGACGGCTGGGACGATCCGAGACTCGTATCGATCTCGGGACTGCGCAGACGCGGATTTACACCGGAGTCGATCCAGATGTTTGTGGATATGTGCGGTGTGTCAAAGGCGAATTCTATCGCGGACTATGCTGCATTAGAGTATTGTATCCGCGAGGATTTAAAGGTAAAGCGCCCGCGCGTGATGGCTGTTTTAGACCCCGTCAAGCTGATCATCGACAACTATCCGGAGGGAGAGACCGAGTGGCTGACTGTGCCGAACAATCAGGAAAACGAGGCGCTCGGAACACGCGTGGTGCCGTTTGCAAAGGAGCTGTACATTGAGCGTGAGGACTTTATGGAGGAGCCGCCGAAGAAATATTTCCGTATGTTCCCCGGCAATGAAGTCCGTCTGATGAATGCATATTTTGTAAAGTGCACAGATTTCAAAAAGGATGCGGATGGAAAAGTGACGGAGATCCACTGTACCTACGATCCTGCCTCAAAGGGCGGAAACAGTCCGGATGGCAGAAAGGTGAAGGGCACGATCCACTGGGTTGCAGCGCCTACCGCAAAGCAGGTGACAGTCCGTCTGTATGAAAATATCGTGGATGAGGATCTGGGTGTATACAATGAGGACGGCAGCCTGAATCTCAATCCCCATTCCCTGACTGTGCTGGATCAGTGTTATGTGGAGCCGTCGCTGGCAGACGCGAAGGCATATGAGAGCTTCCAGTTTGTGCGCAACGGATTTTTCTGCGTAGATTATAAGGATTCTGCGGATGGCGCACCGATATTCAACCGTATTGTGTCATTAAAGAGTTCGTTCAAGCTGCCGAAGCCGCAATAAGGAAAATAGCAAAAAGCAGCAATTAAATGATGGATCAGAGACCGTTATGAAGGAATTGATGATCGCATTGCAGACCGCAGCGGATGCAGTGCAGGGACAACAGAAACCTTTATATGAACAGATTTATCTGGCAATCAGGCGTGGTATTGAGGACGGCAGGCTTCCCTGTGGGGAAAAGCTGCCGTCCACGCGTTTATTGGCAGCGAATCTGAACGTGAGCCGTTTTACAGTCAATCTCGCCTATGAACAACTGGTATCCGAGGGATATCTGCAGGCGCGGGCAGGAAGCGGCTTTTTTGTGTGCGATCTAAGTGAGCTGTATGATGGATTGACAAGAAAAGAAACAGCCGTTCCGGGGAATGCGCATTCGGTCGCTGGGGCTGATTCGCCTGAGGCTGTGCCGCGGATTGATTTTTCACCGTTTGCCGTGGACGAGGAGCATTTTCCGTACCGGATCTGGAAACGGTGCAGCAAGGATGTGCTGGATCACACGGACGATCTGCTGCGCGCGCGTGAGGCGGAGGGAGATCCGAGGCTGCGGGAGACGATCGCGACCTATCTGTACCGCGCACGAGGCGTGAACTGTACACCGGATCAGATATTGGTCGGCGCAGGAAATGAGTATCTGCTGATGCTCGTCGTTCAGCTTCTCGGAGCAGGGCGTACAGTCGTGATGGATGACCCGACCTATATACAGGCATATGAGGTGCTTGTCCATGCAGGCTGCCGTCTGCTGGCGGGTGCGTCCGACCGGAATGGTCTGTTGTGCGATACGGCGCAGATGCAGCAGGCAGATGTGGCATATGTGATGCCCTCGCACCAGTTTCCGATGGGGGAGGTCATGCCGCTCGCGCGCAGACAGGAGCTGCTCGACTGGGCGGCAGCGCGGCAGGGACGCTATATTTTGGAGGACGACCACGACAGTGAATTCCGCTATGTCGGCAAGCCCATCCCATCGCTGCAAAGCCGTGACCGGAACGACTGCGTGATCTATATCGGTACATTTTCCAAAAGTATCTCCCCGGCGCTGCGTATGAGTTATATGGTGCTGCCGAGACATCTCGGGGAGCTGTTCCGCTCGCAATATGGCTTTTATTCCTCGACCGTATCGACCCAGCAGCAGCTCACGGTCGGCCGCTTTATGCAAAATGGCGATTTTGAGCGGCACCTAAACCGGATGCGCCGCATCTATAAGGCTAAGCATGACTTCCTGCTGCGTGAGCTCAAGCACCGAAGCTGGGTGGCACACATTCAGGGAGAAAACGCCGGTCTGCATCTGGTCGTCACGGTCAAAACAGATCAGAGCGAACACAAGCTGCTTACAGCAGCTAAAAAGCAGGGCGTGCAGCTATACGGTCTTGGCAGCTATCGCATCGATAAGGAACAGAACCCGCAGGAACAGGGTGTGACCTTGCTATTCGGGTTTGGGGGACTCAGTGAAGAACAGATATTAAAAGGACTGAAAATATTAGATGGATTATTATGATTTTGCAGAACAGCAGCGCAAGCAAGGTATGTCTGATTTTGCTGCCTTTGCACAATGGAGATGAGACTGAAAAACGTGAGAGCCATTGCTCCCACGTTTTTGTTTTTAAAAGGCTCATCGCAATGCTTTGTGCAATGAAAGCAAAATAGATATACTTGCGGGAGCTGCGTCCCTTAAAATATTACCGAAAACTCTTTACCCAGTTAATCAGCGAATCATGATACACATTCGCTTCTACATCCCGACGCATCTGATCCGTAATGGCTCCGTTTTTCGACATAATTGCAAGGATTGCTTCCTGCAGACCGGCGATCCGTCCGCGCTCAAAGGCATCGCTGTCAAAAGCGGATGTCTGCGGCTGCGTATCAGGTGATCCATTCGGTGCAGCAGGTGATTGCTCCGGTGTGTCAGATATCTGTTCTGCGGGTGCAGATCCCTCTGCCGGTGTATCCACAGGCTGTGCGGTTTTCGGCTCTGTTACCGTACCGACGGCATCCGAGGCATCGAAAGTCACAGGCTCGGCAGATGCGTCTGCGGCATCGGTATCCGGCAGCCAGATCTCTCCGCTGTTCGCGGCGAGCGTAACATGGAGCTGGCCGTTTTCTACAGGCACGTGTGCACCGGAAAGTACACCACGATAGCCCGCGCAATTACCGGCTGCGAGATAGAACTCTGCCGGCTGGTCATCGTTGTTGACCGATACGAGCACCGACTGACCCTCATAATCTCTGGCAAATGCGTACTGACGGTTGGTCAGCAGCAGCTCGCGGTAAGCACCGTAGGAGAGTGCCGGTGTGTGCTGTCTGGCATTGCCGAGTGCGCTGATCAGCTTTGTATAGGAATTTGTTTCGTATGCATCTGCATAATCGTCATAGTGGAGTGCCGGACGCAGGGAGGCATCAGAAAATGCCTCTTTTCTGCCTTCAATGCCGAACTCCGATCCATAGTAAATCGAAGGCACGCCGGGCAGTGTGTAGAGTAGTACATGCACCGGCGCAAAATGCGACTTGTTGTTTAGCTTTGTGTAGATACGTTCCACATCGTGGTTGTCCACAAAATTGTACAGCTTCAGTCCGTCCGGGCGGCAGCCGCCCATCTCATACAGGCGTTTTACCGTGTGGGCGATCTCGAAATAGTTGTGGTCGTTGTGACCGGAGTAGAGCGCCTTGTGCAGTGCATAATTTGTAACAGAATGCAGTGTGTCGCCGTTTACCCAGCGGGTGTAGTCACCGTGGATGACCTCACCCATCAGCCAGAATTCTGGTTTTACCTCGTTTGCGACAGTGCGCAGCATATGCATGTAGTCAAAGTCGAGCACATCGGCGGTATCGAGACGGATACCGTCCACATCAAATTCACTGACCCAGAAACGGATCACATCGCAGATGTATTCCCGCACGGCGGGGTTGTGTTGGTTGAGCCTGACAAGCAGGTTGTAGCCGCCCCAGTTGTCGTAGCAGAAACCATCGTTGTATTCGTTATTTCCACCATAATTCACGTTACAGAACCAGTCGCGGTACGGCGAGTTCTCACGGTTCACCTGCAGATCCTTAAATGCGAAAAAATCGCGTCCGACATGGTTAAACACGCCGTCAAAGATCACGCGGATTCCCTGTGCGTGGCATTCGCTGACAAAATCGGTCAGATCCGTGTTGTCACCGAGACGGCTGTCCAGTTTTTTATAGTCTGTCGTCTCGTAGCCATGACCGACAGACTCGAAGAGCGGTCCGATATAGATCGCGCTGCAGCCGAGTTTTTTGATATGCGCGATCCAGCAAAAGGCATCGCGCAGACGGTGAACGGGGGCTGCGTAAGTATTTTCCCTCGGTGCGTCACACAGCCCGAGTGGATAAATGTGATAGAAAACGGCTTCATCATACCAAGCCATGTGTATACCTCCTAAAAATGGTTCGGGTGTCAAAACACCCGAACATCCGGTTGCACGGATTGTTTCGTGCTTCGCACGCCCACAATCCTACTTCAAATTACTCCTCGTGATCGCCGTAGTGTGTATCCTCGTGGAGATTCGGCATCATATCGATACCGCGGTTGGAGTCTGCCTCACTGCTTTTGCCAAAGTGATAATCATTTCCGGGCAGGATCGCATTCAGGACAATGCCGGAGATCGCTGCGATCGCAAGAGAGGTCAGGGTCACATCCGTACCGGCAATCGTAAAGGTCAGTCCGTTTGAAAAACCGAGACCGCACACAAAGATCACACCGGCAATGATCAGGTTACGTGATTTTGTAAAGTCAACATGGTTCTCGACAACGTTGCGCACACCGATTGCGGAGATCATACCGTAGAGCATGAAGCTGACACCGCCGATGATCGCAGAGGGCATAGAACCGATGACCTCTGACATCTTGGGAATAAAACTCAAAATAATGGCGTAGACTGCTGCCAGACGGATGACCCTCGGGTCATGTACCTTACTTAATTCCAGTACACCGGTATTTTCGCCGTAGGTTGTGTTTGCAGGTCCACCGACAAGTGCGGACAGTGAGGTCGCAAGACCGTCACCGATCAATGTGCGGTGCAGACCGGGATCTTCGATAAAGTTTTCTCCGACAGTTGCTGAGATCGCAGACATATCACCGATATGCTCCATCATGGATGCAAGTGCGATCGGAGCCATGACTAAGATGGCTGACAGGTTAAATTTGCACAGAGAGAACTGCGGAATGCCTACCCAGCTTGCAGATGCGATATTGCTGAAGTTGATGATCGCAGAGCCGTCTGCGTTTGTCATACCCAGTGCGTTGAAAATGAGCGCTGCTGCATAGGATACCAAGACACCCATCAAAATGGGGATGATCTTGAACATACCCTTGCCCCAGATATTGAAAATAATGATGGTCGCCAGTGCGATAAATGCGAGCAGCCAGTTGGTCGAAGCGTTCGATACGGCAGAACCGGCAAGGCTAAGTCCGATGCAGATAATGATCGGTCCGGTGACAACCGGGGGCAGGAAACGCATCACCTTTTTTACGCCTACGAGACGGATGATGAGCGCGAGCACGAGGTAGAGCAGACCCGCAACGACGATACCGCCGCAAGCATAGGAGAGCTTGTCCGCGTTACTCATATCGGCAAATACTCCGGTGTTTAATTGTGAAATGGTTAAAAATCCGCCGAGAAAGGCAAATGAAGAACCAAGAAATGCGGGTACCTTGAATTTGGAACAGAAATGGAAAAATAAAGTTCCGACACCGGCACAGATCAGTGTGACCTGCACATGCAGAACATCCTCACCAAAATAGCTGTTTACCAGAATCGGGACTAAGATCGTAGCACCGAACATGGCGAACATATGCTGCAATCCGAGAAGCAGCATCTTGGGTATTCCAAGCACTCTGGCATCACGAATCGCTCCGTTGTTTTCATTTGTTGCATTCATAAATAAACTTCCTCCTTTAAGTAAAAAAACAAGGGTAACTGTTCAGAACCAGCCTCCAAAATGCCTCGCATTTTGGAGGTGTGGCGTATCCGCCAAATAAATTTTCAAAATCAGCCTTAGAAATGCAAGCATTTCACGTCTGATTTATGAAATTTTGCTTGGCTCTGAACAATTGCAAAATAAGTATCTTCATGAGTATAGCACGGACAGGGAACGCTGACAAGGACGATTGCGGGCAAGGGCAGAAAATCCGTTTGAAAAAAAGTAAAAATATGCTACAATAAGCTGTAAATAGGTGTTTGCGAAACTGTTTTATTATGTTTTGTCGCCAGCCAATACATAGAAAAATAGTTTCACAAGCGCCTAATATTACTATAGCCCTGAGGAGTTAAGAAATGCACGGAAATCAACGGATACGGAAGGATTTTATGAACAGTCTGATCACGTTTCTCGTGGCAGTTGTATTGTTTATCGGTTTTATCGCCCTGCTGTGTGTGTTTGGCGGTGAGATCATGCGCATGTTTGGCTTTACTTACCGTTCCATGCGCAGCGTGATGATCTTTTTTATATTGGGAGCGGTTATTTCATGGCCGATCAGTCTGGCGGCGGAGGCGATCCCAAAGATTCTATGCTACGATAAGAGACTCATCCCCAAATGGCAGGCAGTTATCCTATATATTATACTTGCGACGTTTGCAACATCGGTCGGGCTGTTTGTTGTGGATGCACATATGACGGATGTGGTGGCGAACCGGACATCGGTCGTGGTTGTATCACTTTTGCTGGCACTGTGCAACTGCCGCCCGATCATTGTGAGCAGACCGGAGAATACATAGATTTTTTAAATTTATCATTGACAAATCAGAAACGTAGTAGTAACCTAAACGTAGTTAAAAACAAAGCCAAAATCGATGACCAAAAGGAGTACCGTGATTCGATTCTGTACAGAGAGCCGGGATGGTGAGAAACGGCGGGATAGTTTTTCGGGAATGGATTTGTGAGATGCAAAGTGAAAGACTAGGTGACATCAAAGTCAGCGAAGGTCAGTAGCGGATGCCGTGTCCTCACGTTACAGAGGGTAGATATCAGGAGGTTTCTCCTCGTATCGGTAGAGAAAAGACGAATGAATTGGTGGCTGATATTCCGATTGGAATATCAGCTTTTTCTTTTTTAAAACTGTCATGAGTCTTTTGAAACAGGGTGGCACCACGGTAAGTTGATCGTCCCTGACGTAGAAAATCTGCGTCAGGGATTTTTTTGTAATAGGAAATTCCGATGAATTTCCCGTTACACAAAAACGCTCCGCGAGGATGCGCTTCTACGTTAGCACTTCGGTCGGAGCAGATCTGAAGTCCACTGGACTTCATGCTCCCTCGCGGAGTTGAAGTGTATGCTTCGCATACCGCTCGGGCGCGAAAGAGTCGCGAGCGACTCTTTTATATGTGCAGTTTATCCTGTCGCGATTACGAAATTTAATTTTGAAAGGAGCATATAAAATATGGAAAAGCGGATTTTACGGCTGTATAAAAAGACGGTAAGCATCGTCAACGAGACCCCGATCAATATGTATGAAAAACTGGTCGGCACAAAAAAAGGTTTCTTGCTGGAATCCTACGACAAGGACTATGACCGGTACACGTTTTTCGGACCGAAACCGGATGAGATCATCACATCGGAGGGGCAGTCGCTCGTGATCACTTGTGCGGATGGCACGAGAAAGGTATTTCCCGGCAATCCGTGTGAGCTGTTAAAGGAATATTACAGCAGCTTTGAGATCCGCAAGGATCACAACGAGCTCGCCTTTACCGGAGGGCTTGTCGGCAATCTCGGCTATGATTTTGTCAGATATACGGAGCAGCTGCCGGATGCGAACCCGGACACGATCGGCATCGAGACCATCCAGATGATGTTGATGACGCGGTTTGTGCTCGTCGATCATGTTGCCGAGACGCTGACGGCGATCGTGCTGGCAGCGGATGACGCTGACGGACAGCAGCAGGCACAGGGTCAGATCGAGGAAATGATAAAGATCTGCCGCAGCGCCGGAAACGAGCCCATCAGAAAAAACTTCTGCCACGACGGAAAGATCGTCGCACAGTCCGATACACTCGAAGCATACAGCGAAAAGGTCGAGCGGATCAAGCATTACATCCGTGAAGGTCATGTGTTCCAGACCGTGCTTTCCCAGCGCTGGACGATCGAGACCGGTCAGGAGGGCTTTGAGCTGTACAAGGAGCTGAGGGAGCTGAACCCCTCGCCGTATCTGTACTATTTTAATTATGGAACGTTTGAGGTGATCGGCAGCTCGCCGGAAATGATCGTCAAGCAGCAGGGCGATCATGTGTACACCTGTCCGATCGCAGGCACACGGCCGAGAGGCGCGGATGCACAGGAGGATGCACTGCTCAAGGATGAGCTGTTACAAGATGATAAGGAGCGTGCGGAGCACGTGATGCTCGTCGATCTGGCGCGGAACGATATGGGACGGATCAGCGAATTCGGTACGGTCAAGGTGACACGGTTTATGGAGGTCCGGAATTATTCCCATGTGATGCATATCGTATCGATGGTAGAGGGCAGAAAAAAAGGCGCGTTCCATCCGTTAGATCTCGTATCGAGCTTCCTACCGGCAGGCACGCTCAGTGGAGCACCGAAAATCCGTGCGATGGAGATCATCGATGAGCTCGAAAATGAGCGCAGGGGACTCTACGGCGGAGCAACCGGATATATTGATTTTGGCGGAAATATGGATTTTTGTATCACGATCCGCACGATGGTCAAAAAAGGAAACCGGGTGTATCTGCAGGCAGGGGCAGGCATTGTCGCAGATTCCGTCCCGGAAAACGAATATAAGGAATGCTGCAACAAGGTAATGGCACTCGCAAAGACACTGGTAGAGGAGGAAAACTTATGATTTTGCTGATAGATAACTACGATTCATTTACTTACAACCTGTATCAGTATCTCGGGATTTTTTCCGATGATGTCCGGGTCGTGCGCAATGACAAAATTACGGTTGAGGAGATTCGCCAGATGAAGCCGGACGGCATCGTGTTATCACCCGGACCGAAAAATCCGGATGAGGCGGGCATCTGCATGGAGGTTGTCCGGAACTTTTACGACAAGCTGCCAATCCTCGGTATCTGCCTCGGACATCAGTGCATCGGGCAGGCGTTAGGCGGGACGGTATCCTACGCAAAGGAGCTGTTCCATGGCAAGCAGTCGCTGATCGAGCATGACAAAACGAGTATTTTTACCGGTATCGATACGCCGATCAAGGTAGCCAGATACCATTCGCTGGCGGTACAGTCCGGGGATCTGCCGGGGTGTTTGAAGGTGCTGGCACGCACGGCAGACGGCGAGATCATGGCGATGCGCCACAAGGATTATTCGGTCGTGGGCTTGCAGTTCCACCCCGAATCGATCTATACGGAGCATGGCAAACGGATGATAGAAAATTTTGTGAACGGAGTGATTTGATATGATTCTGGATGAGATTGTAGCAGATAAAAAAATACGCTTAGAGGAGCAGAAAAAACAGATCGATCCGGCGGCGATGCGCAGGCGTGCGGAGGAGGCAAAACCGGGCGAATGCAGCTTTTTCAACCACCTGAAACGCGATGGGATTTCAATCATCGGCGAGTTTAAAAAGGCATCGCCGAGTCTCGGGGCGATCACGAGCAAGGTTTCCTTAGATACACGCATCGCAGATTATAGTGCATCGGTGGATGCGATCTCGTGTCTGACCGAACAGGATCATTTTCACGGCAGTGTTGATGATTTTGCATATATCCGCACAAGGACAGCCCTTCCGATGATCCGTAAGGACTTCATGATCGATGAATATCAGTTCTATGAGGCAAAGGCGGTCGGGGCGGATGCCATTCTTTTGATCGCGGCGATTCTCGATGATGCGCAGATACGGGATTTTTATGCACTTGCATACGAACTGGGCATGGATGCGCTGGTCGAGACACACGATGAGGCGGAGATGGAGCGCGCATTAAAGCTGGACGCAAAAATCATCGGTGTGAACAACCGCAATTTAAAGGATTTTACCATCTCGCTTGACAATACGGTGCGCCTGCGGCCGATGGTGTCGCCGGAAAAATGCTTTGTCGCAGAGAGCGGCATCCTCACGGATGATGATATCCGCCTGTTAAAGAGACAGTGCGTGGATGCGTTTTTGATCGGGCGCGCGCTGATGGAGGCAGACGACCCGCGGCAGCTCGCGGCACACTGGAAATCATTGTAGGAAGGAAACTGTTCAGGACAGCCCGAAGCACTTGCTGCTGAGGGCGTAAGAACATGATTCAGGTGTGCAAAATCCCATCGGCGCAGCCGATTTTCATGGATTTTGCACTCGTAACTGTGAAGGAACTGAACAGTTACGTAGGAGGCAGGACGGATGGAACAGGACATACAACAGATTCCGGAAATCAAGATCTGCGGGATCAAGACGAGGCAGGAGGCGGAGTACCTGAATGAAGCACGGGCAGATTATGCGGGCTTTGTGTTTTATGAAAAAAGCCGCAGATATGTAACGGTCAGCGATGCGGCGATGATCCGGCGCAGTCTGTATCCGGGCATACAGACGGTGGCAGTCACTGTGGATCCCACACCACAGCAGCTGCGGATGATCGAGATCGGCGGCTTTGATATTTTACAGGTGCATGGCAATTTATCGCTGGAGGTTCTGCGGGAATGCAGGCTACCCATCTGGCGGGCGTATAACATCCAGACGCTGGCAGACGCAAAAGAGCAGACGGATGTGCCGCAGGAGGAGCAGGAAGAACGCGCACGGCTGGAGGAGGAACGGATCGGGGCATATGTGCTCGACGGAATCTCCTACGGAGGCGGGCAGACGTTTGACTGGACCACGCAGAGCGCGGCGCAGATCCGGACACTGTTCGGGACAAAAAAGCTGGTGCTGGCTGGTGGTCTGAACGAGGAAAATGTGGCGGAAGGAATCGCGTTATTCCAGCCGGATATCGTAGATGTCAGCTCCGGCGTGGAGCGGGACTACGGCGGTGGCAAGGACGAAGAACGAATCAAAGGATTTATCGGAAAGGTGAGAGGAAAATCATGAAGAATGAAAAAGCATATTACGGAGCATACGGCGGTCAGTTCGTAGCTGAGTCGCTGATGAATACACTGGCAGAGGTGGACGCGGCATTTGAGGAGGCGATCCACGATCCGGAATTTTTAAAGGAATATCATTATTATCTGAAGCAGTATGTCGGTCGCGAGACACCGCTGTATCTTGCAAAGCGTCTGTCTGAAAAGTATGGCACCAAGATCTATCTCAAGCGGGAGGATCTGAACCATACCGGCGCACACAAGATCAACAATGTGCTCGGACAGATTCTGCTCGCAAAGCGCATGGGAAAGACAAAGGTCATCGCAGAGACCGGAGCCGGGCAGCACGGCGTGGCGACTGCTACAGGCGCAGCGTTATTTGATATGGAATGTACAGTCTATATGGGTGCAGAGGATATCGAGCGCCAGAAACTGAACGTGATGCGTATGGAGATGCTCGGGGCGACCGTCGTTCCGGTGCACTCTGGCAGCAATACGCTAAAGGATGCGACTAACGAGGCAATCCGTACATGGGCGAAAACCGCAGAGGATACCTTTTATATCATAGGCTCCGCGGTCGGACCGTATCCGTATCCGAAGATGGTCAAGGAGTTCCAGAGCTGTATCAGCAGGGAGGCAAAGCGCCAGTTTGCGGCGCAGGAGGGTGGTCTGCCGGATGTCGTCATGGCATGTGTCGGCGGCGGCTCAAATTCGATCGGCATGTTTGCGGATTTTATTGATGAAAAGGATGTAAAGCTGGTCGGCGTGGAGGCAGCAGGACTTGGGATCGAGACCGGAAAGCATGCGAGTGCGATGGCACTCGGGAAGCCCGGCGTGCTGCACGGCATGAAATCTTATTTATTACAGGATGACGATGGAAACGTACAACTGGCACATTCGATCTCTGCAGGACTCGATTATCCGGGTGTCGGACCGGAGCACGCATATCTGCGTGACAGCGGCAGAGCTACCTATGTATCGATCACCGATGAGGAGGCGATGACCGCACTGCTGGAATTATGTAAACTCGAGGGTATCATTCCGGCGATCGAGAGTGCACACGCAGTTGCTTATGCGTGCAAGCTGGCACAGGAAATGACACCGGATCAGAGCATGATCGTATGTCTGTCCGGACGCGGCGACAAGGATGTGAATACGATTTCCGACTATCTGGCAGGAAAGGGATATCTGAATTAAAATCCCAGACCCTAATTTTTTGGAAAAGGCGTGAGGTGAATACAATGAGTAAAAATAGAATAGAAGAAAAACTGTCACAGTTAAAGGAGAAAAATGAAAAGGCATTTATTACCTATCTGACAGCGGGACTGCCGGACATGGAGCAGACAAAAGCGATCATCCGGGCACAGGAGGCTGCGGGGACTGATATCGTAGAGATCGGCGTACCGTTTTCCGATCCGATCGCGGACGGACCGGTCATCCAGCAGGCGAGCTATGAGTCGATCTTAGGGGGCACAAATATAAAAAAATGCTTTACTGCGGTTGAACAGCTACGCGCGGACGGCTGTGAGCTGCCGTTTGTATTTATGCTCTATTACAATACCATCTGTCATTATGGGGTACAGGCATTTGTGGAAAAATGCCGCACGGCGGGCGTGGATGGACTGATCATCCCCGATCTGCCGCCGGAGGAGCAGGGGGAACTTGCGGCGTGTCTTGAGGGGCAGGATGAAACGATCCTGATCCAGCTGGTCAGCCCCGTATCGGCGGGACGCATTCCGCAGATTCTCGACGGCGCGCGCGGATTTGTCTACTGTGTATCATCAATGGGCGTGACCGGACAGTCGGGAGCCTTCCATCGCAGGATCGTCGATTATCTGGCAGATGTAAAGCGCCAGAGCAGCATCCCGGTCATGATGGGATTTGGTATCACACAGGCGGCGGATATCGCACCGATGAAGGAATCGATCGACGGCGCGATCGTCGGATCGCATTTTATTAAGCTGCTGCGGGAGCATGATTTCGCGCCGGAGGCAGCAGCGGAGTATTGCAGCACATTTAAACAGGAATTGAAGGCATTATAAATATCGGTTTGTAACTGTTCAGGACAGCCCGAAGCACTCACTGCTGAGGGTGTATGAACATGATTCAGGGGTGCAAAATCCCATCGGCGTAGCCGATTCTCATGGATTTTGCATTTGTAACTGTGAGGGTACTGAACAGCTACATAGGTTTTAATACAGACAGGGAGGAAACGGACATGAAAACAGCAATCGCAGCAGTAGTAGACGGAAAAAATTTGACTAGAGAGGAAGCAACGCGCGTCGCAGAGCTCATTCTGAGCGGGCAGGCGAGCGAGATCGAGATCGCGGGGCTTTTGACCGCGCTCCGGATGAAGGGAGAAACGGTCGATGAGATTTTGGGCTTTGCATCGGTACTGCGCAGCAAGGCAAACACGATCTCGCCGAAGTGTGACAACTATGTGGATCTGGTCGGAACGGGCGGGGACTGCACCTATTCCTTTAATATTTCCACGACCTCCGCATTTGTGGCAGCGGGAGCCGGACTTCCGGTGGCAAAGCACGGCAACCGCTCGATTTCGAGCAAATCCGGTGCTGCGGATGTTCTCGAGGCACTCGGAGTCAATATCGGGGCAGACCCGGACGTTGTACAGAAATGTGTGGAGGAGGCAGGCGTTGGATTTATGATGGCTCCGCATTTTAACCCCTGCATGAAATATGTCGGACCCGTGCGGAAAGCGCTCGGCATCCGTACCGTGTTCAATATTTTAGGACCGTTGTCAAATCCTTCCAGAGCGAAAAAAATGGTCGTCGGTGTGTATGATCCCACAATGGCGGAGACGATTGCAAAGGTTATGGCACAGCTCGGCGTGGAGCGCGGGTTTGTCGTGAGCGGGGACAACCATATTGACGAGTTCAACCTTGCGGGCATAACGACAGTCGCAGAGATCAAGGACGGAGAAGTAACGGTATTTGAACTGAAGCCCGAGGAGGTAGGACTGACGCGCTGCACGCTCGATGACCTGCGCGGCGGCGAGGGTGCGGAAAATGCACAGATCACACGCGCGATCCTAAACGGCAGCGAGCGCGGGGCAAAGCGTGATGTGGTACTGCTCAATGCCGGGGCAACGCTCTATATCGGCGGACTGGCGGATTCGATCAAGGACGGCATCGAAAAGGCAAAGGAATCGATCGACAGCGGAAAGGCTGCGCAGGTATTGGAGAAAATGGCTGCGATGAGCTGCGGCGAGGCATAAAAAGGAGCAAGTGGTTTTATGCAGTCCTGCGGGAAAACAAAAAAGTAAAAACAAAGAAATTTGATACCAAAAACAAACAAAAACCACATGAATCAGGCGGAAACAACCAAAAAATAATGCTTGATTTATGTGGTTTTTTGTCGTACACTATATATATCTAATAGAGTAAGGAGAGGTCGTATGGAATTTCAATTACCTGCTTCACAGGAAGGAAAAATGCGTATCGTTCAGGAACTGGTGCCCGGCAAACAGGTCACACTGGCACATATTATCGCGAGCCCGGATCCGATCGTATATAAAAAGCTGGGTCTGGACCCGAGCATCGATTATCAGAGAACGGCAATCGGCATCCTCAGCATGAGCCCTGCGGAGATCGCGGTGATCGCGGGAGATCTTGCAGTCAAAAAGGCAGACATCGAGCTGGGCTTTATCGACCGTTTCAGCGGCACACTGATCTTCACCGGATCTGTGTCAGCCGTAGAGGAGGCAATACAGGCGATCTGTGATTACCTGATAGAATATCTTGGATTTACGGTTTGTGCGGTGACACGGACCTGACGGTAACGTGAATGAAAAAAATGATTTTAGTCGGACGGAGCGAGTGCGGGAAAACTACGCTCCGTCAAGCGTTAAAAGGGGAGACCCTTCATTACCATAAAACTCAATACGTCAATCATTTTGATGTGATCATCGATACTCCGGGCGAATATGCGGAGACAGGCACATTGGGGCGTGCACTGGCATTGTATTCGTATGAGGCAGATGTGACAGCGCTCCTGCTCAATGCAAATGAGCCGTATTCGCTGTACCCGCCCTGCTGTGCGGCAGTCAACTGCCGTCCGACGATCGGGATCGTCACACAGATTGACGCGCCGGATGGAGATCCCGACCGCGCAGAGCGGTGGCTGCATCTGGCAGGCTGCGAGAAGGTATTCCGCGTCAGTTCCTATACGGGAGAGGGGATCTGGCAGCTTCTTGAATATCTGCGGGAGCCGGGGGATGTGCTGCCGTGGGACAATGAGAAGGATGCGAACTGTGCACGAACAGTGCTTTCCACAAAGTCAGCGGATGAACCACCCGCGCCGGTTACGAAGCAGGAGCAGCAGTAAAACAGGGGGAGATCATGCTTATGAATACAGGTGATTCAGAAAAGCAGCACAATCGCTATATTTTCAAACAGACATTGGTACAGGCATCCGCTTTTTTAGTAGTGATACTTTGTGCCATTTTGTTTTTCTTTGTGATCTTCAGCTACAATACATGGACGGGAAAACTGGTATATCTGGTATCCGGTCTGAAATCGATCATTATCGGCATCGTGATCGCCTATCTGCTCAATCCGATCGTAAACAGCATGGAAAAGCAGTTAAAAAAGCTCGTCAAAAATCCAAAAAACGAGGCGCGCACCGATGCGATGCTGCGCGGCTTCTGCGCGATCACAGTCGTGCTCGGGGCAGTTTTAGTCGCGGGTGTGCTGCTGTATACGATTCTTCCGCAGGTCATGCTAAGTATTTCTTCCCTGATCCGCAATTTTCCGTATTATGTCGATGAAGTCACGGATCTGATCCAGTCAAACCGGCAGCTTCAGGCGTTTCTCGACAACGTACTGACCAATGCGACGGAGGACATCTCCAACTGGCTGAATACCAACGTATTACAGAGCATCCAGTCCTACGTGGCGATGGCGGCATCCGGTGTGATGAATGTCATCAAGATGCTGGCGAATGTGCTCGTCGGACTGATCATATCTGTCTATGTGCTGTGCTCGACGCAGACCTTTGTCGGACAGGGCAAAAAGATCCTCTATGCGATCTTTACGAGAAAGCAGGCAAAGGCGATCCTCGATACACTGCGCAAGAGTAATGAGATTTTCGGCGGCTTTATCTCCGGAAAGATCATCGATTCACTGATCGTCGGTGTGCTGTGCTTTATTGGCCTGAAGCTGCTTCATATGCCGTATATCGCACTTGTGTCCGTGATCGTCGGTGTCA
Source organism: Oscillospiraceae bacterium (assembly GCA_963640395.1). GTDB lineage: Bacteria > Bacillota > Clostridia > Lachnospirales > Lachnospiraceae > W0P33-017. The sequence goes on along the minus strand of CAVHZH010000009.1, from coordinate 6,119 downwards.
CGAATGTGATCCCGTTTTTCGGACCGTATATCGGCATGGTTCCGAGCACGATACTGGTGATGCTCGTCGATTTCAAAAAGGGTGTGATCGTGCTGATCTTTATCATCATTTTGCAGCAGTTGGACGGCAATGTGATCGGACCGAAGATCCTTGGCAAGTCAACCGGATTGTCCGCCTTCTGGGTCGTTTTTTCCGTGATGTTTTTCGGAAAGCTCTGGGGCATGATCGGTATGTTGATCGGCGTGCCGGTATTTGGCGTGATCTATTATATTGGCGATACATTTGTGAATTACAGCTTGAAAAAGCGCAAGCTGCCGACAGAGATGGAACAATATAAAAACCTCGATTATTTTACAGAGGAAGGCGGGCGCGTGACGATTGATGGGAAAAAGACACCGCGCGAGCTCCGCAAGGAAGAACAGAAGGAGCTTCGCAGGCAGTGGATGGAGGAAAATCAGGAGAACTTCGAGCACTGGCTGCAAAAGCATAAGAAAAAGGAAGAGAACGACCAGTAGTTTTTTACAAAAGAAGGCGCTACAGCGCCTTCCGGTCGATATAAGTCGTTTTAAATTTAGAATATAAGATCTTCTGGCTGCTGTAGAGACCGTGGTAGCCGGAGAGCATATAGCTGAGCGCGATCGCGAGCAGATAGAAGGGCATCCCGTCATAGCCGAACAGCTCAAAACAGATGAGCAGCGAGGCGATCGGCGAGTTGGTGACACCACAGAAAAGACTGCCCATGCCGACCGCGATGCATAGCGGTGCATCAAAGCCTGTGACCATTGCGAACAGGCAGCCGAAGGTCGCGCCGACATAAAAGGTCGGAACGATCTCGCCGCCCTTGTAGCAGCAGGCGAGTGTGATCGCAGTAAAGACCATTTTCAGTAAAAAGGCACCCGGAAATACCGTTCCGGTCTCAAAGCACCGGGCGATCACCTGCATACCGGCACCGTTGTAATCGCGGTTGCCGACGAGCAGCGTCAGCACGATAATGAGCAGACCGCCGACGATCGTGCGCAGAAAATGATTGCTGACATGTGCGCGGAATAAATGAACCGTGCGATGCAGGATCTCACAGAAAAGTACGCTGACACACGCGCAGAGGATTGCGAGAATACCGGTGAGGCACGCGCTTTGGATGGTGAACGCGGGCGCTGTGACAGGGAATACCTCCCATGCGACACCGCACATCGCCGCCAGCGAGTGGGCGACAAAGGATGCGATCACACACGGAACGAGCGCGGCGTAATACATGACACCGACGCTGACGACCTCCATAGAAAAGATCGCGGCAGCCATCGGGGTGCCAAAGAGCGCGGAAAAGCAGGCGCTCATACCACACATGATCATGACACGCTTGTCATTTTCGTTAAAATGGAATACATTTCCGATCCAGTTGCCGATGCTGGCACCGATCTGGAGCGCCGCACCCTCGCGGCCGGCAGAACCGCCGCACAGATGTGTGAGCACCGTCGCTACAAATATGAGCGGAGCCATCTTGAGCGGTACTTCCTCTCCGGAATGTATCGCTGAGATCACGAGGTTTGTTCCCTGATCGTGCCTGTCGTGGAACAGATAGTACCATGACACGATCAGGATTCCTGCGAGCGGCAGGAAAAATAACAGCCACGGGTAACGGTTCTGTGAGGCGGTCGCAAAAGACATCGCATAGGAAAAAGCGATGCCGACACCGCCGACGACAAGCCCGGTGACGACTGCGATCAGAATCCATTTAATACCGCTGCGCAGGCGGTGCAGATTGTGGATCACAGTCCGTTTCAGATCTGCAGGCGGTTCACTGGCCAAGGGCGTATAGCCGGCAGCCTCAGGCTGGTTAGATATATGGGTTACAGTTTCATGTTCATTTGTCTGATTCATAACTTTTTTCACACTCCTGTGCAATATCCTAGCGCGCGGGTGGCTGTTTGTCAAGCGGATGCCTGACGACGGAGGAGTAAGATGCGAGACCTGTTATTAGACCAATTAAAGCAGATCACCGGGGAGGAACAGGCGATCTTGAATGGACAGTCCGGGGTAGACAAAAGTCTGTACACCTCGGGTAAAAATTTTGTAGTAGATAAGGATAAAATGCTTGCCAGAGGCACGCTCATCGATATGCGCCCGCATACGAGGTTTGTGCATTTTCCGGAGCATACACACAATTATATCGAGATTATTTATATGTGCTCCGGCACGACCACGCATCTGATCAACGGCGGCGTGCGGGTGGAACTGCAGCAGGGGGAGCTTTTGTTTTTGAATTCCAATGCAAGGCAGGAGATCCTTCCGGCGGGACGGGAGGATGTTGCGATCAATTTTATCGTGCTTCCGGAGTTTTTCCATCAGGCATTTCAGATGGTGGAGGAGGACAACGTCGTGCGCGGCTTTTTAGTCGGCACGCTGCAAAAAAAGCATCAGGGCATGGATTTTATCCATTTCCAGGTGGCGGATGTGCTGCCGGTGCAAAACCTCGTGGAAAATCTCGTCTGGTCATTGCTATATGAAGCGGGCGGCAAGAGCGGGACAAACAAGATGACGATGGCGCTGCTCATCCAGCAGTTGTCGCGCCATACGGAAAAAATCCGTGTCGTAGGTCCGGATCAGTTTGACCGCAGGCTGATGTTCACGGTACTGCGCTATATCGAGGATAATTACCGGGAGGGGACACTCACAGAGCTGGCGGAGCTGACCTTTCAGCCGGTATCCGGGCTGTCGCGTTTTATCAAGCGCGAAGCAGGGCAGACCTTCCAGCAGCTTCTTATGCAGAAGCGGCTGAATCAGGCGGCGTATCTGTTGACGAATACGCGCGTGCCGGTGGAGGACATCATCGCTGCGGTCGGCTATGACAACAACAGCTATTTTCATCGCATTTTTAAACAGCAGTTCGGCATCACGCCGAAGAAATACCGTGACAGTGAACGCTGACACGAGGAAAAAGAATCTGCAAATAAGGACGGTTTTTTTATAAAATAAAGTCCTTATTTTTAGGTAAATATATGATTATAATGAGGACAAGATCCAAGAAAGGAGAGCAAATGGGAAACTACTATTTGGCAATCGACATCGGTGCTTCCAGCGGAAGACATATTTTAGGAAGCATTGAAAATGGAAAAATCGTACTGGAGGAGATCTACCGCTTCGAGAACGGTATGGTGGAGAGAAACGGACACCTGTGCTGGAATCATGAGCGTACCTTTGAGGAGATCCTCGCAGGCATCAAAAAGTGTAAGGAGATCGGCAAGATCCCTACAAGCATGTCTATCGACACATGGGGCGTGGATTTCGCGCTGCTTGATGAGAATGACAAGCTGCTCGGTGATACCGTAGGCTATCGCGATAGCCGTACAAAGGGCATGGATGAGGAGGTATACAAGATCATCCCGGAGAAGGAGCTGTATGCACGCACTGGTATCCAGTATGCGATCTTTAATACGATCTACCAGTTAATGGCAGTCAAAAAAGAGCATCCGGAGCAGATGGAGCAGGCAAAGGCGATGCTGACCACACCGGACTACTTCCAGTTCCTGCTCACAGGCGTAAAAATGCAGGAGTACACAATGGCTACGACCGGCCAGTTGATCAATCCCAAGACCTTTGACTGGGACTATGAACTAATCGACATGCTCGGCTACAATAAGGAGATCTTCCAGAAGGTGCAGATGCCCGGAACAAGTGTCGGACACTTCACAAAGGAGATTCAGGATCAGGTAGGCTTTGATTGTGAGGTTGTACTGTGCGGATCACATGATACCGCTTCCGCAGTGCTCGCAGTACCTGCAAATGATGACGATTTCCTCTACATCAGCTCCGGTACATGGTCACTGATGGGTATTGAGAAAAAAGAGGCAGACTGTTCAGCAGCCAGCCAGAAGGCAAATCTGACCAACGAGGGCGGATATGACAAGCGTTACCGCTATCTGAAAAATATCATGGGTCTGTGGATGATCCAGAGCGTGCGTCACGAGCTGGATGATAAATACAGTTTTGCTGAGCTTTGCGATATGGCTTCAAAGTGTGATGATTTCCCGTCACGCGTAGCTGCAAATGATGACTGCTTCCTCGCGCCCAAGAGCATGATCGAGGAGATCCAGAGATATTGCCGCGATACCAACCAGCCGGTTCCTACGACTCCCGGCGAGTTGTCAGTTGTGATCTACAAATCACTGGCACAGTGCTATGCACAGACCGCAAAAGAGATCGAGGAGATCACCGGACGCACTTACAGCCGGATTCATGTCATCGGCGGCGGCTCCAATGCGGTATACTTAAACGAGCTGACCGCAAAGGAGACCGGAAAAGAGGTTCACTGCGGGCCGGGTGAGGCGACAGCGATCGGAAATATTGTTGCACAGATGATCAAGGCAGGAGATTTTGCTTCGGTAGAGGAAGCCAGAACCTGCATTTACAATTCATTTGGTGTAAAAAAATATGTATCATAAATGAACACTGCGGAACGAGACAGTTCCGCCGCGCCATTCGCAAAGACATATGATTCATCCATGTTCTTGGTGATGGCTGAACGGAAAGGAGAATAATTATGTCACAGCTTTATGAAGCAGCAAAAGCAGAATATGCAAAATTTGGCGTTGATACAGACGCAGCAATCGCAAAATTAAAAGAACTTCCGGTATCCTTACATTGCTGGCAGGGCGATGATGTTACCGGCTTTGACCATGACGGTCCGCTGACCGGCGGTATCCAGACAACCGGAAACTATCCCGGAAAGGCACGCACGCCCGAAGAACTGATGGCAGACATGGAGAAGGTCATGAGCCTGTGCCCCGGAAAGGTAAAGCTGAACCTGCATGCAAGCTATGCGATCTTCGAGGATGGCGAGTTTGTTGACCGTGACAAGCTCGAGCCGAAGCATTTTGCAAAGTGGGTAGAGTTCGCAAAGAAGCACAATGTAGGTATCGATTTCAATCCTACCTTCTTCTCACATCCGAAAATTAAGGACGGCTTGACATTATCCAGCCCCGATCCCGAGATCCGCAATTTCTGGATCGAGCATGGAAAAGCCTGCATCCGTATTTCTGAGTATTTTGCAAAAGAGACCGGTATTCCCTGTGTCATGAATATCTGGACCGGCGACGGTTTCAAGGATGTTCCGGCTGACCGCATGGGACCGAGAATGCGTTATAAGGAGTCCATCGAGGCAATCTTATCAGAGCCCTACGACTTCAAGATGGTAAAGCCCTGCGTAGAGTCAAAGGTATTCGGTATCGGCGTAGAGTCTTACACCGCTGGTTCCGCAGAGTTCACACTGAGCTTCGCAGCAGCACACTCTGACAAGTGCATGCCGCTTATGGACAACGGACATTATCATCCGACCGAGGTTGTTTCCGACAAGATTCCGGCACTGTTATGCTTCTTCCCGGAGATCGCATTACATATCACCAGACCGGTTCGTTGGGATTCCGACCATGTAGTGCTCTTTGACGATGAGACAAAGGAGATGGCAAAGGAGATCGTCCGCAACGATGCGACCGACCGTGTCTACATGGCACTCGATTACTTTGATGCAAGCATCAACCGTGTATCTGCATGGACGGTTGGCTTCCGTAGCTGGCAGAAGGCAATGTTAAACGCACTGTGCCTGCCGAATGCAGAACTGAAAAAGCTGCAGGATGCAGGAAACTTCACCGAGCTTATGGTTATGCAGGAGGAGACTAAGACACTTCCGTTCGGCGCTGTATGGACCGAATACTGCGAGCAGTGCGGTGTCAAGGGCGATAAGAGCTGGTTCGATGAGATCAAGGCTTACGAGGAAGATGTTCTGTCAAAGAGAAATTAGGATCAGAAACTAGGATCAAGAATTAAGGTATAAATCTGAACCCTCGCGTTCACACGGACTGTGGACGCGGGGGTTTTGCCGTGCACAGAGATGTTTATGCCTGCCCGGTAACAGGGATGACCCCGCCTACAGCCGGAAAAGTCAATTTGGATCGCATATTTTTTCTATGCATGAGGCGAAAAAACATGTATAATTATCTTTATTAAGTAGGTAATTGAGAAACTATTTTACAATGTGTTGGCTGGTAGCAGTTGCAGCAGTATCCATAGATTATGTTTTTGGTCATGCGCGCACATGTATCGCGCAGGCACGCTCCCGCTAGCAT
>CAVHZH010000008.1:19078-38872 GCA_963640395.1 Oscillospiraceae bacterium | reverse complement strand
TATACAAAATGCACAAAGCGAGACTTTTAAGGTGCAAAATAAGAGGAAGTTGACAAAAATGCCTTATTGACAATAGAGAAAAAGTAATCTATAATGTCGGTGACGACAAAGAGGTCGAGAAAGATCGACTATCTTTGTCTTTTTTTAATTCATAGGAAATTCCTTCCTATGAATTAAAAACACTCCGTGAGGATCGCATTGCGGCGGAAATGTAGATGCCGCCAAAGCGACCCACCGCAGGCGGAGAATCCTGCAAAGCAGGATTCATTCTTAATCCTCTAATGAGGTCGCGGGGTGCGCACCCGCGGAATATTTATCCGGATAGAATTTCATGGAGGTGAATGCACGAATAGTTATTGAAGGGAGAAAAGTAAATATGAGAAATACGTCAAAATATGATGTAGATGGCGTGCCGGCATTGAGAGAAGCCTTGCCATTGGGATTTCAGCACACATTAGCAATGATCGTGAGTAACATGCTGCCGGGTATTTTGATTGCAGGTATCTTAGGTTATACGGGGAATCAGGCGGCGAACTTTGTACAGTGCATGATGTTGAGTGCAGCGATCGGAACACTGCTGCAGTTGTATACAGTGAAGCTCTTTAAAGGCGTGCGGACTGGATCCGGATTGCCGATCGTTATGGGTATGAATTATGTATTCCTAGGCGTGTATCTATCAGCCAGTTCCGATTTTGGAATGAATGCTTTGATGGGAGCGATCGTAGTTGGTGGTATTTTTATGGTATTCTTAGGATTTTTTATCCAGAAAATACTAAAGTATTTTACACCGACAGTGACAGCGGTTGTAATTCTTGCATTGGCATGTGATCTGATCAAGGTAGCGATGCAGAATATCGGTGGTGGAACAAGCTCCGATACCTATGGAGCAAGCATTAACTTTTTCTTTGGTTTAGGAACAGCGCTACTGATTGTGTTGATAGGACATTTCGGAAAAGGCTTTGTCAAAGAATTATCCATACTGATCGGAATGCTTGTGGCATATGTAGTTGCTATTTTTGCAGGACTTGTGGATTTCTCAAGTGTGGCGGAGGCGAGCTGGATCGCAATTCCCAAGCCGTTTGCATTTGGAGCATTGGAATTCAAGCCAAGTGTCATTATCATGGTGATCCTGCTCTATATCATCGCGGTGGCAGATTACATGGGCGCTACAACCGTATGTACCAATGGAGCATTTGGCAGGGAGGTCACAGATCAGGAGGTTTCTTCTCTTGTGGTTGGAGTCGGACTAAGCTCTATCGTGTCAGGTATTTTTAACGGCATGCCGATTGGAGTCTACTCACAGAACTGTGCAATGGTTGCGATGAATAAGATCGTCAGCAGATTTGTAATTGCGATGAGTACGGTTGCATTGTTTTTAGGCGGTTTTTCACCTAAGATCGGGGCACTTTTCCAGACAATTCCGAACTGTGTGCTCGGCGGAGCGACGTTGGTGATCTTTTCACAGATTTTCACATCCGGTATTTCCATTGTCAGAATAAACAATCTCGACAAAGAGCAACTGACAATCGTTGGTGTGGCAAGTGCTTTTGGTATTGGTTACAGCTATGCACCGGAAGTCATTGAGAATCTTCCGTCAATGGCACAGACCATTCTCAGTGGTTCAAACGTCGTTATCGGATGTATCATTGCATTGGTATTACAGGGGCTATTTAGTCTGAAAAAACAAAAAGAAACAGAAGAATAAAACAGAATAAAAAATGTTGCAGTTGCGGTCATATCCTGCATAACAAAACCGAGTGGTTAAGTTGAGGGGATGGATGGCAATTTTTTTGTACCCAAAATCGGGTCATGCCATCTTCCTGAAACACCAGAGAGGACAAAAAATGAAAAAAATATTGATTAAAAATGCGGTTGCAATCGTTGCGACAAACACAAAATTAAACGCAGTAGACAGCTTAAAATTGAGAGAAGGAAGTTTTGACATCGGGAATAATTCCATGATCATTGCTGGCAACAAAATTGAAAAAATCGGAAAAAATCTGACCTGTGAGGATGCGGATGAAGTGATCGATGCAAAGGGAATGGTTGTATATCCGGGTCTGGTATGTACGCACCACCACCTGATGCAGTGCTTTGCACGAAATATTCCGGCATCGCAGAATATGGAGCTGTTCGAGTGGCTGGGAATTATTTTTGAGGTGCTTTCAAAGGTAGATCCTGCATTTATGTATTACAGCATGATGGTGTCAGGCGGAGAATTGCTGAAATATGGATGCACCACCTTGTTTGACCACCAGTATTCCTATCCGAGAGAACAGTGCATCGAGTTGGCGGATGAACAGTTCCGGGCTGCTGACGAGCTGGGTATCCGGTATATCATCGGAAGAGGCGTGATCACCAGAAGTACAGCGGAAGGCGGAACTGCTCCGGCAACGATTGTCGAGGATCTGGATCACGCGCTGAAAACGATTCCGCAGGTCATTGAAAAATATAATGATAAAAAGCCATTTGCGATGCATGGCGCAGTGGTTGCCCCGTGTTCACCCTTTACGGTCAATGAAGATACAATGGTCGAAACCGTAAAGCTGGCAAGGGCACTGGGAGCGAGATTACATACGCATCTTTGCGAAACACTCGATGAAGAAAAATTCTGTATGGAGAAATATGGAATGAGACCGTTGGCTTGGATGCAGAAAACGGGATGCATCGGCTCTGATACATGGTATGCGCATGGAATCCATTTTAATGATGATGAGTTAAAGATTCTGGCAGAGACAAAAACCGGAATTGCACATTGCCCGATCTCCAATATGAAGCTTGCATCCGGCGTGTGTCGGGTTCCTGAGATGATAAAGCTAGGGGTTCCACTTTCATTAGCGGTAGACGGAAGCGGCAGCAATGACGGCTCGGATATGTTGGAGGAGCTCCGGTGCTCATTCCTGGTACACAGACTTACCTCCAGCTATGAGGCACCGACAGGTGCGCAGCTATTAAATATGGCTACTATAGGAGGCGCTCACATTTTAGGCATAGATTCTTATACGGGAAGTCTGGAAGAAGGAAAAGCTGCAGATCTGTTTCTGTTAAAGGTTGACGATCTGGACAATGTAGGTGCCTATGATGATCCGGTCGCAATGCTCGCAACGGTTGGATATAAGCGGCCGGCAGCACTGACAATGGTGAACGGAGAAATCGTTGTAAGAGACGGCAGATTGACAAGAATTGATGAAGAAAAAATGTCAGCAAAGGCGACAGAGTTCTATAAAACGGTACGTTATACACGATAAGGGTAAGAGGTGAAAATGATGGAACAGCCATTGATCAAGACAAAGGATCTTTCCATTCGTTTTAAAGATTTTGTGGCAAATGACAAAATAAATATTTGCATCTATCGTGGACGGATTCATGCCATTGCAGGTGAAAACGGTGCCGGAAAATCGACGCTGATGAAGCTTTTATATGGTGTGTATCAGGCAACAGAGGGCGAGATATACATTGATGGGGAACGCGTGAAAGCGCATTCCCCGTCAGTATCGGCTGAAAAAGGAATCGGAATGGTGTTTCAGGATTTTCGCCTCATCCGCCCATTTACGGTACTGGAAAATATTTATTTATCGTTAAAAGAATATGGCAGGATTTTTCACAAAAAAGAATTGGAAAGTAAAATTCAGGTGCTTTGCAAAAAATACGGGATAAACGTGAATCTGGATCAGTATGTATATCAACTGGATCTGGGCGAATGTCAGCAAATCGAGATATTGAAGGTTTTACTCAGGGAGAATAACCGGCTTTTGATTTTTGACGAACCGACCAGTGCGTTATCACCAAAAGAGGCAGAACGCTTGCTGGATCTGCTGGTACAGCTGAAGGAAAGCGGATACGGAATCATCATTATTACCCATAAGATACAGGAAATCTTAAAGGTGGCAGATGAGATAACGGTATTAAAAAAAGGAAAGGTTTCTGCCTATTTTCAGGATGGCAAAAATGTCACGGAAAAAGAAATCGTGTCGGCAATGATTGAAAATGATTCTTTTACAGAAGATTCGGTATCAAATGACCGGAAAGCATTCGATTCGTTTTTTTCTCGGATCATGGTGAAGCAATGGACCATAAAAAATGAGTATGGCAGGGAAGTGATCAAAAATGCATATTTCAATATCGGACCGCATGAAATACTCGGTGTCGCCGGAATTTCCGGAAGTGGACAGAAGGAGCTGGCAGAATCCCTGATCGGTCTCAGAAAGCAGGACACGGGTGAGCTGTATTTTGACAATGTATCAAAAGAAAGCTGTTCCATCAAGGAACGCGAAAAGGATGGTTTTTTCTGGATCCCGGAGGAACCGAAAAAAGATATGGTATTCCGTGGAATGACGCTCTTGGAGCATGTGGAAATGTTCAATGAAAATATTCCGACAACAAAATATGGGAATATCGACTGGGCGCAGGCCAAGGCTGATTATTGCCGGAATCCCTACATTGAGCAATTCCGGGTTCAGGAGGGCTGCAAGGAGGTGTCGTCCCTGTCGGGAGGAAATATACAGCGAATGATTCTGGCACGGGCGGCAATGGCAGACCCGAAATTTCTGATCGCAAGCTATCCAAGCAGAGGGCTGGATATATCCACGGTCAATATGGTGCATAAGGAATTTATCCGGCTGAGAAATAGCGGATGCTCCATATTACTCATCAGCGAGGATCTGGATGAATTACTTCATATGAGCGACAAGATAGTTGTTTTGTTCAATGGAAAAATGTACGGTCCATTTTTTGACAAGGAAATGACCTATGAAAGAATCGGAACATATATGTTGCAGGGCGCAAGCCGGTAAGGAGGCATAATATTATGAAAAAAGAAAATACAGTCAATTATGCCATGATTCTGGCGCTGATACTCCCGTTTGTTATATTTGGCGTATTTATGCTTTCGCAGGGGAAAAATGCTGTCAGCGTTTATATTGATATGATAAAAACGGTGATTACCAATAAATATGGATTTTGCGAGGTGGTGATCAAATGGGCACCGCTGCTGCTCACAGCGTTAGCGGCAATTATTCCTGCAAAGGTAGGTATCTCAAACGTCGGAGGCGAAGGGCAGCTCATTGCAGGCGCATTAGGCTCGGCGATTGCGGGGATTTATGTCTTTGATCAGACGGAGCGCATCGTTGGAATCCCGTTTGTCCTGTTAAGCGGTATGCTCGCCGGAATGCTCTGGGCGGGGGTGGCATCCTTTTGCAAATTGAAATTAAAGATGAACGACACCCTGACGACGATGGTATTAAATTATGTAATGATCGATCTGGCATGCCTGATGATCTATGGTCCGATCAAGGACACGTCCGGTGAAAATTATCCATATTCGGCATCGATCGAAGATAGCCTGCGGTTTACAACGATCAGTGGAACAAGATTGAACATCGGTATTGTTCTGGCAATGGCTGCGACCATTTTGACGGCACTGTTTTTTTACCGGACAAAAAAGGGCTTGTATACGCGGCTGGTAGGAAAAAATTATCGGGCAGCAGCGCTGAATGGCTTACATGTAACTGCCATACAAAACCGGGCGTTTCTGTGTGCGGGAGCACTTGCAGGCTTGGGAGGTGCGATTTTGATCTGTGGTGTCGAGGGCAGGTTGCGGACAACAACCGGAAGCAATCTGGGCTATCTCGGTTTTCTCGCAGCAGGAATCGCATGGAATCAACCGATCCTAGCGATATTTACTACATTTTTGATCGCTTTGCTGACTGTGTCTGGAAATGCGATGGAGATCAGCTCCGGTCTGCCGTCATCGACGATCAATATTTTGATGGGACTGGTTTTGCTGGCAGTTCTTAGTGTGGGAAGGAGGAAAAAGAATGCAGACGTTAGATAGTTTCTTGATGAGTATGATTTCTTCCGGAACACCGATTTTATTTGCCCTCATGGGCGATCTGGTCGGTCAGCAGACTGGAATCATCAGCCTGAGTGTCGAAGGGAGCATGTTAATGGGAGCTTGTGCCGGGTTTGCGGCTGCTGCGTATACCAACAGCCTGCTCCTGACCATATTGGCGGCGGCATTGGCTGGTGCATCGATCGGACTGATTCAGGCATTTCTTGTCGTTTCGCGAAAAGCGAATATGCTGGCAAGCGGGCTGACGCTTATCTTTTTTGCACAGGGAATCACAGGCTTTGCAGGGAGACATCTCCTGACAAAAGAAATCGCCGGATTTGATAAGGTGGCAATTCCGTTTTTATCAAAAATTCCGGTCATCGGAGTGTTTTTCAATCAGGATCCGATCACATATTTATCTTATGTTTTGATCGTGATACTTTATCTGGTGCTCAATAAGACACGGTTCGGTTTTGAACTAAGGGCGACCGGGCACAACAAAGAATCTGTGGAGGCATATGGAATCAATCCGAAGGTCATGCAATACGCGGCGGTTATTTTTGCCGGTCTTATGGCTGGAATTGGCGGTGCACATTTAAGCACAGCCTATACGATGTCGTGGGTAGATAATATTTCAGGCGGACGGGGCTTGATTGCTTCTGCGCTGGTAATTCTTTGCGGATGGTCGATAGAAAAAAGCATGCTTGCAGCTTACTTATTCGGCGGGGCGCAGGCGCTGCAGATTTTATTGCAGATGACAGGAATCAAGGTTCCGACCTATCTGATGCTGATGTTACCTTATGTTGTTACGATTATTTCTCTGGCGATCGTGTCTGTGAAGGGCAAGGCGAAAATGCCGGAGGAGCTGACAAAAATATCGGAGCTGTCACACGAAACATAATTAGTCGGCAATGCGATGAGGTGGACAAAATGAAAAAACAAAAATTGAAAAAAATAATAAGCATGCTTTTGGTGATAACGCTCCTGTTTTCTCTGGAAGCCTGTGGAAAGGCGGAGGAATATACCGGAAAACCCGGTGAGGGAGCTGTGAAGGTCGGAGTCGTTCTGCAGGGAAGTATCGATGATGCCGGATTTAACCAGTCCTGTTATGAAATGTGTCTGGCTCTGGAAAAAAATATTGATAACCTCACTGTCGTGCGCAAGGAAAATGTTCCGGAAACAAGCGAAGCCGAGACTGTGATGGAAGCGATGATCGCGCAGGGCTGTACGATCATACTGGCAGCCTCTTTCGGTTATCTGGAGTCGATGGAGAACTGTGCAGCCCGTCACCCGGAGGTTGCGTTTATACATCAGGGAGGCACCATTGCGGAAGGAAATATGTCTTCTGTGGGAGGAAATTTCTGGGAATCCATGTATTTGTGCGGGATTGCAGCCGCAAGCGTTACACAGAGCAAAAAGCTGGGCTTCGTTGCTCCCTATGCAATTCCAATGGTCATTGCTGCGGTGAATGCCTTTGAGCTGGGGGCACAGTCGGTAGACCCGGATATTACGACCAATGTTGTTTTTATCGGTTCGTGGTCGGATGCCGGCTTACAGACCAATTCCGTGAATTCCATGATTTCGCAAAATGTGGATGTGATCGCACAATTTCAGGACTCCACCAAAACGATTATTGAGTTATGCGAAAAAAATCATATCTACACCGTCGGCTTCCATGTCGATGAGAAGCGTCTTGCCCCGGATGTCTGGCTGACCGGTTCGGTGAACGACTGGTCGGTATATGTAGACATGGTAAAAAATATCATATCGGGGAATTATAAGCCGCAATCGCTTCGAGGAGGCTTTAAAGAGGGCTTGATCGATCTGGCGGAGTTCGGAGATAGTGTGGATTTGGAAACGCAAAAACACATTGAGGACATCAAAGAACAGATGAGAGCCGGAACCTTTAATGTTTTTACAGGTTCGGTCTATGACCAGAGTGGTAAATTGGTGATAGAGAAAGGATATTCCCCGACCGTGGAGGATGTGCAGGGTTATAACTGGCTTGTCAAGGGAGTCATTGGGAATATCGATTAACAGATTTTGGAAGAACATGCAGCAGTGGAAAAACGCCGTTAGGCATCTCCTCGAATGGCGCGGGCTGAACTGTTACCAGAATATCGCAGAAAAGAAAAATTTTTCTGGGAATCTGGTGAAAAAATGTATATAATAGGTATATATACGCTAAAAATGGAAAAGCTGGAGGAAATTGTTGTATGTTGGAAAAAATAGAAGCGATAAACAATGTGGTGAATAATTTTATATGGGGAGTTCCAGCGATGATCTGTATTATCGGGGTGGGTCTGTTCTTAAGTATTCGTACCGGATTTTTGCAGATCCGCAGATTCCCATATGCAATGAAGGTCACATTTGGTCGCATGTTCAATAAAAAAGAGGCATCCGACGGCGCACTCACACCGTTTCAGGCAGTGTGTACGGCGCTGGCGGCGACCGTAGGTACCGGAAATGTCGCAGGTGTTGCAGGGGCGATCGCGATTGGTGGACCGGGAGCGATTTTCTGGATGTGGATTTCTGCACTGCTCGGCATGTGTACCAAGTTCGCCGAGGTGACACTGGCAGTGCATTTCCGCGAGACGAACAGTGAGGGAGATCTGGTCGGCGGACCGATGTATTATATTAAAAATGGTCTCGGAAAACAGTGGCGGTGGCTCGCGTATCTGTTTTCTGCTTTTGGCGTGCTGACGGTGTTTGGTACGGGAAATGCGACACAGGTCAATACGATCACAACGGCGATCGATACCGCGTTGTATAATTTTAACATTATTTCCGAGGATTCAGCATCTACCCTGAATCTGGTGCTTGGAATCGTGCTGGCTGCGCTGATCGCGCTGATCCTGCTCGGCGGCATCAAGCGGATCGGACAGGTGACAGAAAAGCTCGTGCCGTTTATGGCAGTGATGTATGTCGTGCTGGCGCTCGGCGTGGTTGTAGTGAATTTCAAAAGCCTGCCGTCTGTATTTGGCGAGATTTTCCGTGGCGCATTCGACCCGGCATCTGTGACCGGAGGCGTTATCGGCAGCATGTTTGTCGGAATGAAAAAGGGTGTGTCCCGCGGTATCTTCTCCAATGAAGCAGGTCTTGGTACGGGCTCGATCGCCCATGCCTGCGCAGATACCAGAAAACCGGTAAAACAGGGATTTTTTGGTATCTTTGAGGTGTTTGTGGATACGATTGTCATCTGTACACTCACGGCGCTTGTGATCCTGTGCAGCGGTGTACCGGTAGGGTATGGGTCTGCCGCGGGCGCAGAGCTGACGATCAGCGGCTTTACGGCTACATATGGCGGATGGATCTCGATCTTTACCGCGATTGCAATGTGCTGCTTTGCTTTTTCGACGATCATTGGCTGGGGACTGTACGGAACGAGATGTATCGAGTTTTTGTTCGGCTCGCGTGTGAATAAGCCGTTTATGCTTGTATATTCGCTCGTTGCGATTATCGGTGCAACGATGAATCTGGGTCTGCTGTGGAGTATCGCAGAGACGTTTAACGGTCTGATGGTCATTCCAAACCTGATCGGTGTATTCCTGCTGTCCGGTGTCGTTGTCCGCATGGCAAAGGACTATTTTAACGGAATTGAGGATTCATACTATTTCTAAGAATAAAAGGTCAGATCGTATTGACAAATAAAATGCACGACCTATAATCATTGGTAGAACCAATGCAACTATTACCAATCATTGCGCAATAAAAGCAAAAGGGAGTGTAATTATGAAGTATGTGAAACAGTTTTTGATCATTTTGGGAATCTCGCTGCTGGGAGAGGTGTTGAAGGCAGTTCTGCCGCTACCGGTTCCTGCGAGTATTTATGGGATGGCGATCTTGTTTATCTGCCTGATGACCGGGATCGTAAAGCTGGATGATGTCCGGGAGACAGGAAAGTTTTTGATAGAGATCATGCCGATGATGTTTATTCCGGCAGGTGTGGGACTGATGGATAGCTGGACAACGCTTCAGCCGGTATTTCTTCCGGTGTGCATCATCACAGTGATCACGATTTTTACCGTAATGCTTGCCGCGGGACGGCTGTCACAGTGGGTTATCCGCAGGGACAATGCACAGGAGCCGGAGACAGCGTCTGCCGGCAGTGTGTGTGAATCATAAGGATAGGAGCAGAGCGATGAGTGAATTTTTTGAAACCTCCATGTTTGCGGGAGTGACGCTCAGCCTGATCTCTTATCTGGTTGGTATGGCGTTGAAAAAGAAGTTTAAAATAGGTATTTTTAATCCGCTGCTCGTGTCGATCGTGGTGACGATCGTCGTGCTTGCGGTCTGCCGGGTGGACTATACGACCTATAATGAGGGCGCAAAATATTTGAGCTGGCTGTTGACACCGGCGACTGTCTGTCTGGCGATTCCGCTGTATGAGCAGTGGGAGCTTTTGAAAAACAATGCGAAAGCTGTGATGCTTGGTTTGACCGCCGGGGTACTGACGAGTCTTAGTACGGTGCTTGTGCTGGCAAAGCTGATGGGGCTCTCGCATGAGGAATATGTCACATTGCTGCCAAAGTCGATCACGACGGCAATCGGCATGGGTGTATCCGAGGAATTGGGCGGTTATGTGACGATCACGGTTGCGGTGATTATCGTGACTGGTATTTTGGGAAATATGTTTGGTGAGCTGATCTGCCGGATCTTCCGTATTACAGAGCCGATTTCCAAAGGGCTGGCGCTTGGGTCATCCGCGCATGCGATTGGAACGGCGAAAGCGATTGAGATGGGAGAGGTAGAAGGCGCGATGAGTAGTCTTGCGATTGCAGTATCCGGTATTATTACCGTGATTTTTGCCTCGGTATTTGCCGGATTGATTTAAGGATGAGAGGAGGTAAAATCTATGGAGAACAAAACAGTTGACAGGGAGCTTAGTGAACAGGGACGCAGCCCGGCAGAATATGAGAAAGCGATTTATTATATTTACGAGCTGATACGGGAAGAAAAACTTGGAATTGGCGACCGGCTGCCGACGGAGCGGATGATCGCTCAGACGCTCGGTATCGGACGCAATTCTACGCGGGAAGCGCTCCGCATTCTGCACGGCATGGGGCTTGTGGAGAGTGTGCAGGGATCCGGCAATTATATTTCAAAAAACGTAGGCAATTCGATACGCCGGATGCTGCTTGCGCTGTTGGCACTCGGTACGGTTACGAAACAGGAGGTCTGTGAATTCCGCCGTGTCATGGAAGGGTCTGTGTGCCGGATGCTGTTGAAAAAAGGATTGTCACCGCAACAGATGCAGTACTGTGAATCGCTGCTGCAGGAGATGGAGATACGCAAAGGCGAGGAATTGGTCGATACAGATCAGGCATTTCACCGTGCGCTCATCGAGGCAACGGAAAACAACCTGTTTTTGATGCTCATGGAGGCGGTGACAGTCGTGTATCGCGAGTGGATTGAGCGCGCGTTGGAACGGGCGGATGAAGAACAGAAAAAACAGCTTTTTGCATGCCACAAAGGAATTTATCAGGGCGTGGTTGATCGTGATGCCAGTTCGATGCAGGCGGCGATCGACCGGCATTATGATCTGGTTGAGCAGATGCTGTAAGCTGCCACCGACAGGTTCTATAGGTGATGCGGAGTACTTGACCGGAACTGGTGTGAGGACAGATCAAAAATATGGAGTGTATAGAGGAGGGATGGCAGATGCAGATCGATGATGCGGCAGCCGGATACTGGCTGCAAAGGCTGGAGACGAGTGAGCGGGGAAAGCGTGCGCAGCAGAATTTTCTGGATGGCTATAACTGTTCGCAGGCGGTAGCACTGGCATTTGCGGATCTGATCGGAATGGATGAAAAGCTGCTGCTGCGGGCATTGTCGTCGTTTGGCGGCGGGCTTGGCCGTATGCGTGAGGTGTGCGGTGCAGTGAGTGGCATGAGCTTTGTTGCGGGAGCGCTGTACGGCTACGATGAGCCGGACGCGGAGGGGCAGCAGGAAAAGTCGGCGCATTATGCGCGTATTCAGGAGCTGGCGGGTGCATTTCGGGCAGTCAACGGTTCGATCATCTGCCGGGAGCTGCTGGGGCTTGCAAAGCCCGGTGCGGACGCGCCGACACCGCAGCTACGGACAGCGGAATATTATAAAAAAAGACCATGTGCGCAGTTAGTGGCACTGGCTGCAGCGATCATGGAAAACTATATAGAAAATAATCAAAAAGAAGAACAGTGAGCGCTGTTCTTCTTTTTTGCTTGAGCTTTATGAGTTATGCATTTTTCTCCCATCTGCCGCTGGCACCGCACGGCAAGACCAGTCCATTGCTGCTGACCGGCAATCCGATTTCTCCGGCGGTCACAGAACCGTCCCATTTTTTCAGCTCTAGAGAGAGCATGTAGGAGAGCACCGCAGGCTGCAAACCGGTTGTGTAGCTGTTGATCAGGAAGAAAAGCGGATCATCGCTGAGCAGTTGTGTGCACAGTTGTACGAGCGGATGGATCTTTTCTTCGATCTTCCAGATCTCGCCCTTAGGACCTCTGCCGTAGGAGGGTGGATCCATGATGACCGCGTCGTAGGTTTTGCCGCGGCGGATCTCACGTTCGACGAATTTTACACAGTCATCGACGATCCAGCGGATCGGCGCATCGCCGAGCCCGGAGCTGACGGCATTTTCCTTCGCCCAAGTCACCATGCCTTTGGATGCATCCACATGTGTCACCTGTGCACCGGCTGCTGCGGCTGCGATGGTGGCTCCTCCGGTGTAGGCGAACAGGTTTAATACGCGGATAGGTCTGCCTGCCCTGCGGATTTTGGCGGAGAACCAGTCCCAGTTCACCGCCTGCTCCGGAAACAGACCTGTGTGCTTAAAGCTAAAGGGCTTCAAATTAAAGGTGAGCAGGTGGCATTCGAGCGGGTATTCAATTGTCCACTGCTCAGGCAGATCAAAAAACTCCCAACTGCCGCCGCCTTTTGCGCTGCGGTGATAGTGTCCGTTCAGTCGTTTCCAGCGTTTGTCCTGCGTGGTGTTCCAGATCACCTGCGGGTCGGGGCGGCGGAGGATGTACGATCCCCAGCGCTCGAGCTTTTCTCCGTTACTTGTATCAATGACTTCGTAGTCGTTCCATCTATCTGCAATCCACATGGTTTGAGGTGTCCTTTCTATATATAGTGAAAATTGTTATGCCGTGCCCGTAGCCCGGCAACGTGCTTGCGAGAGCTGCGACCTCTTATCAAAAGTTCATAGCCGCGCCTACACCAGTTCCATTATATATAGAAGAAACATGTTCGTCAAATTGTATCTAAAAAAATACAATTCCAACTGCGCTTTTCACTTGCATATTTTTGAGAATCCATGTATACTCTTACTTGCTGTGGCATGATAGCTGTGAAGCGTGAGGTTGCTGCCCGATGTGGCAGGTTTTCCGTGGAGCGAATGTCAAGTTAGGAAACTGGCGACAAGTCACTGTACCATACAAAGAAGTCTACCAAAGGGTAGAAACAACGTGTGAAAGTTCTTAGGACACACACGGAGAAGTGTACAGTCACCGCTTGTCGTACTGAAATTTTAAAGTGCGAAAAGGAGGCGACTTTTTTTATGGCAAGTCAAACAATGAGAATCATCTTAAAGGCGTATGACCACGAACTGGTAGATGCATCCGCAAAGAAAATCATCGAGACCGTAAAGAAGAACGGAGCGCAGGTGAGCGGACCCGTACCCCTTCCTACAAAGAAGGAAGTAGTTACAATCTTACGTGCAGTACACAAGTACAAGGATTCACGTGAACAGTTCGAGCAGAGAACCCACAAGAGACTCATCGATATCATTGCTCCCACACAGAAAACTGTAGATGCATTATCAAGATTAGAGATGCCTGCAGGTGTGAACATCGATATCAAAATGAAGTAATTATGATAAGAAGTCTACCTGACTTCTAGGATGAACGCGAAAGCGTTCCGCTGTAGAAACGCGGCAAAGCCGCAACAGGAGGTAAAACATGAATAAAGCAATCTTAGCAACAAAGGTCGGAATGACCCAGATCTTCAATGCTGACGGAGTTCTCACTCCCGTAACAGTATTACAGGCTGGTCCTTGCGTTGTTACTCAGGTAAAGACCGTAGAGAACGACGGATACAGCGCTGTACAGGTTGGTTTTGTTGACAAGAAGGAAAAGGTAGTCAACAAGGATGCCAACGGCAAGAAAGAGATCCGCCATCGTCATGGTGTAAACAAGCCTGAAAAAGGACACTTTGACAAGGCTGGTGTTTCTGGTAAGAGATTTGTCAGAGAGTTTAGATTTGACAATGCTGCTGATTACAATCTGGCAGACGAGATCAAAGCTGACATCTTTGCAGCGGGCGACAAGGTTGACGCTACTGCAATTTCAAAAGGAAAAGGTTTCCAGGGCGCTATCAAGAGATTAGGACAGCACAGAGGACCTATGGCTCATGGTTCAAAGTTCCATCGCCATCAGGGTTCAAACGGTGCCTGCTCATCTCCCAGCCGTGTATTTAAGGGAAAAGGAATGCCCGGACATATGGGAAGCGTAAAGGTGACTGTACAGAACCTTGAGATCGTAAAGGTAGATGTAGAGAATAACCTGCTTTTAGTTAAGGGCTCAGTTCCCGGACCTAAGAAATGCTTAGTAACAATCAAAGAGACAGTAAAAGCTGGTAAATAGTGCTTATTTGGGAAAGGAGGAACTAGGCAATGGCTAATGTAGCTGTTTATAATATGGAAGGCAAGGAAGTTGGAAAGCTGGATTTAAATGATGCCGTATTCGGCGTGGAAGTGAACGAGCATCTCGTGCACATGGCAGTTCTCCAGCAGCTTGCAAACAATCGTCAGGGAACACAGAAAGCAAAGACACGTTCTGAAGTTCGCGGCGGTGGAAGAAAACCTTGGAGACAGAAGGGAACCGGTCATGCAAGACAGGGATCCACAAGAGCTCCTCAGTGGACCGGCGGCGGTATTGTATTCGCTCCCGTTCCCCGCGATTATTCTTTCAAGATCAATAAGAAAGAGAAAAGAGCGGCATTAAAGTCTGCTTTATCATCCAGAGTTCAGGAGAACAAGCTGATCGTTGTTGACGAGTTAAAGCTGGATGAGATCAAGACAAAGAAGCTGGCAGAGGTTCTGAAGAACTTAAACGTAGAGAAGGCATTGGTTGTGATCAACGACAATGACCAGAACATCGTGATGAGTGCAAGGAACATCCCGGCAGTAAAGGTAGCACAGACAAATACGATCAACGTATTTGATATCTTAAAGTACAGCAACGTAGTAGTAACAAAGGCTGCTGTAGCAACCATCGAGGAGGTGTATGCATAATGGCAAACGTACAGTATTATGACGTAATCCTTTCTCCGGTAGTTACCGAGAAGAGTATGAATGCGATGGCTGAGAAGAAATACACTTTCTATGTTCATCCGGAAGCAAACAAGACCATGATCAAAGAGGCAGTTGAAAAAATGTTCGACGGCACTAAGGTAGCAAAGGTAAACACCATGAACTTAGACGGCAAGAACAAGAGACGTGGAATGACCACCGGAAAGACTGCAAAGAAGAAGAAAGCGATCGTCCAGTTGACAGAGGACAGCGCAGATATCGAGATCTTCAGCGGATTATAAGATTCGCGATCAAAACTGTGGATAAAAAAGCACAGTTGCATATGCGTCAGAAAAGACGCGATAAGAAAAACGTAACGAGAGTTTGAAAGGAGAACGACAATGGGAATTAAGACATATAATCCCTATACACCTTCCAGAAGAAACATGACTGGATCTGATTTCTCTGAGATTACAAAGACTACACCCGAGAAGTCACTGCTCGTTTCTATTCCGAAGCATGCAGGACGTAACAATCAGGGTAAGATCACTGTGAGACATCAGGGTGGCGGAAATAAAAAGAAATACAGAATCGTGGATTTCAAGAGAAATAAAGATGGAATCCCCGCAAAGGTAATCGGTATCGAGTACGATCCGAACAGAACTGCAAACATCGCACTGATCTGCTATGCGGACGGACAGAAATCATACATCCTCGCTCCCGAGGGACTGACAGATGGCATGACTGTTATGAACGGTGCTGAGGCAGAGGTAAGAGTTGGTAACTGCTTACCGTTAGAGAATATCCCTGTTGGTACTCAGGTACACAACATTGAGTTATATGCCGGAAAGGGCGGTCAGATGGTACGTTCCGCTGGTATGAGCGCACAGCTCATGGCTAAGGAAGGAAAGTACGCAACACTTCGTCTCCCTTCTGGTGAAATGAGAATGGTTCCGATCAACTGCCGCGCGACTGTCGGAGTTGTAGGAAACGGTGATCACAGCCTGATCAAGATCGGTAAGGCTGGACGTAAACGTCACATGGGTATCAGACCTACTGTCCGCGGATCTGTTATGAACCCGAACGACCATCCGCATGGTGGTGGTGAAGGTAGAGCACCTATCGGACGTCCCGGTCCCTGTACACCTTGGGGCAAGCCTGCTCTTGGACTTAAGACACGTAAGAAGAAGAAATCTTCTAACAAGCTGATCGTAAGAAGAAGAGATGGTAGAGCCATCAAGACTAAATAGGAGGTAAGATATGTCTAGATCACTGAAAAAAGGACCTTTCGCAGACGCAAGCCTGTTAAAGAAAGTAGATGCTATGAACGCTTCTGGTGACAAGAGCGTTATTAAGACTTGGTCACGCCGTTCCACAATCTTCCCTTCCTTCGTCGGACACACAATCGCTGTTCATGATGGAAGAAAGCATGTGCCGGTATATGTGACAGAGGATATGGTTGGTCACAAGCTTGGTGAGTTCGTTGCTACCAGAACCTACAGAGGTCATGGTAAGGACGAGAAGAAGTCAGGAGTAAGATAAATATTTGAAAGGAGGTTCTAGTCATGGCTAAAGGACATAGATCCCAGATTAAGAGAGAAAGAAATGCAAACAAAGATACCAGACCTTCTGCAAAGTTATCTTATGCAAGAATGTCTGTTCAGAAAGCTGGATTTGTATTAGATGCCATCCGCGGAAAAGATGTAGCTACGGCACTGGCGATCGTGACATACAATCCCAGATATGCGTCCAGCGTAGTTGAGAAGCTGTTAAAGTCAGCAATCGCAAACGCTGAGAACAACAACGGAATGAAGAGAGAGGATCTCTACGTTGAGGAGTGTTACGCAAACAAAGGACCTACAATGAAGAGAATCAGACCGAGAGCACAGGGTAGAGCTTATCGTATCGAGAAAAGAATGAGCCACATCACAATCGTGCTGAATGAAAGATAGGAGGTAGGACATGGGACAGAAAGTAAATCCTCATGGCTTAAGAGTCGGAGTAATCAAAGATTGGGACTCTAAATGGTATGCTGAGGCTGACTTCGCAGACAACTTAATCGAAGACCATGAGATCAGAAAGTTCTTGAAGAAAAAATTATATGCAGCAGGCATCTCAAAGATCGAGATCGAGCGTGCATCTGATCGTGTAAAAGTTATCGTTTATACAGCGAAGCCCGGTGTTGTTATCGGTAAGGGCGGCGCTGAGATCGAGAAGATCAAAGCAGAGGTACAGAAGCTCACAACCAAGAAGCTGGTTGTTGACATCAAAGAGGTAAAGAGACCGGATAAGGATGCACAGTTAGTTGCAGAGAATATTGCTCAGCAGTTAGAAAACCGTGTATCATTCCGTAGAGCAATGAAGTCCTGCATGAGCAGAACAATGAAGGCAGGGGCACTTGGTATCAAGGCTTGCTGTTCCGGACGTCTTGGCGGAGCCGATATGGCTCGTACCGAGTTCTACAATGAGGGAACAATTCCCCTTCAGACACTGCGTGCAGATATTGATTATGGATTCGCTGAGGCAGATACCACTTACGGCAAGGTTGGCGTAAAGGTTTGGATCTACAAGGGCGAGGTACTTCCTAAGAAGGGTAATAAGGAAGGAGGAGCACAATAATGTTAATGCCGAAGAGAGTAAAGCGGAGAAAACAGTTCCGTGGCACTATGACAGGAAAGGCTTCCAGAGGAAATAAGATCACAAATGGTGATTATGGTATTATTGCAATGGAGCCGGCTTGGATTCGTTCCAATCAGATAGAAGCAGCCCGTATCGCTATGACCCGTTACATCAAGCGTGGTGGTAAGGTATGGATTAAGATTTTCCCTGACAAACCTGTTACAGCAAAACCTGCTGAGACTCGTATGGGTTCCGGAAAAGGAACATTAGAGTACTGGGTAGCTGTTGTAAAGCCGGGTCGTGTAATGTTTGAGATTTCTGGTGTATCTGAGGAGATCGCACGTGAGGCATTGCGTCTGGCTACACACAAATTACCTTGCAAGTGTAAAGTAGTTTCTCGTGCAGACTTAGAAGGCGGTGAATCAAATGAAAACTAGTAAATATTTAGAAGATCTGCGTACACAGTCCGCTGATGAACTGAACGCGCAGTTAGTAGAAGCAAAAAAGGAACTTTTCAATTTGAGATTCCAGAACGCTACCAACCAGTTAGACAACACTGGAAGAATCAAAGAAGTAAGAAAAAATATTGCCAGAATTCAGACTATCATCACTGAAAAGGCGAATGCATAATCCCAGTGAAAGGAGATCAGATCCGTGGAAGAAAGAAATCTTAGAAAAACCCGTGTCGGCGTGGTTGTAAGCGATAAGATGGACAAGACAATCGTTGTAGCTGTAAAGGACAACGTAAGACATCCCCTGTACAATAAGATCATCAAGAAAACCTACAAGCTGAAGGCTCATGATGAGAACAATGAGTGCAAGAAGGGTGATACCGTTAAAGTAATGGAGACAAGACCTCTGTCAAAGGACAAGAGATGGAGACTTGTTGAGATTATGGAGAGAGCGAAATAATTAAAGGAGGATACCGGCATGGTACAGCAGGAAAGTAGATTGAAAGTTGCTGATAATACTGGTGCTAAGGAGTTACTCTGCATCCGTGTTATGGGCGGTTCTACAAGAAGATATGCAAATATCGGTGACATCATCACTGCCAGCGTTAAAGATGCAACACCAGGCGGCGTTGTAAAAAAAGGTGACGTTGTAAAGGCAGTTGTTGTCCGCAGCGTAAAGGGTGCTCGTCGTAAGGACGGCTCTTATATCAAGTTTGATGAGAACGCAGCAGTTATCATCAAGGATGATAAGACTCCCAAAGGAACTCGTATTTTTGGACCAGTAGCAAGAGAGCTTCGTGACAAGCAGTTCATGAAGATCGTGTCTCTGGCTCCGGAAGTATTATAGGAGGTAAGCTATGGCATCATTAAAGATTAAGAAGGGTGATACCGTTAAGGTGATCGCCGGCAAGGATAAAGACAAAGAGGGCAAGGTAATTGCCGTAAACCCGAAGAAGAATACCGTATTGGTTGAGGGCGTGAACATGATCACAAAGCACACCAAGCCCAGCATGGCAAACCAGCAGGGTGGTATTATTCATCAGGAAGGTCCCATTGATATTTCTAATGTTATGTACGTTCACAAGGGAAAGGCTACCCGCGTAGGCTTCAAGATGGACGGGGACAAGAAGGTACGTTTCGCTAAAACAACCGGCGACGTGATCGACTAAGAAAGAGAGGAGGTCCACAAGTGAGCAGATTAAGAGATCAGTATGAAAATGAGATCAAAGACGCAATGGTCAAAAAGTTTGGCTATAAAAATGTAATGGAGATTCCTAAGCTTGACAAAGTCGTAGTCAACATGGGTGTTGGCGAGGCTAAAGAGAATGCCAAGATTTTAGAGGCTGCTATGGGAGATATGGAGACGATCACAGGTCAGAAGCCCATCGCAACAAAGTCTAAGAACTCCATCGCAAACTTCAAAATCAGAGAGGGTATGCCCATCGGATGTAAGGTGACTTTAAGAGGAGAGAAAATGTATGAGTTCGTTGATCGTTTAGTGAACCTTGCATTACCCCGTGTCCGTGACTTCCGTGGCGTAAATCCCAACGCTTTTGATGGCAGAGGTAACTACGCACTCGGAATCAAGGAGCAGTTAATTTTCCCTGAGATCGAGTATG
>CAVHZH010000008.1:0-19068 GCA_963640395.1 Oscillospiraceae bacterium | reverse complement strand
GATCGACAAGGTTCGTGGAATGGATATTATCTTCGTAACCACAGCTAAGACAGATGAGGAAGCCCGTGAGTTACTGACCTTATTCAATATGCCGTTTGCAAAGTAGAAGCAGGAGGAAACTTAAATGGCAAAGACATCTATGAAAATTAAGCAGCAGCGTAAACCTAAGTTCTCTACCAGAGCTTATACACGTTGTAGAGTATGCGGTCGTCCGCATTCTGTATTAAGAAAATATGGTATCTGCAGAGTATGCTTCCGCGAGATGGCATACAAGGGAGAGATCCCCGGAGTGAAAAAGGCAAGCTGGTGACCGGAAGCACTTAGTGAATGCAAGCCTTTAGGCGCAGCATGAGATTGGTGCGAGGCCGTTCTCTGAGATTGGCAAGGACGAGTCGTAGACGAAGTTCGAGCCTAGCGAAGAGAACTTCCTTACAAAAAGCAGATTATTGAAACAAAAGGAGGTAAATATTCATCATGACAATGAGTGATCCTATTGCAGATATGCTTACAAGAATCCGTAATGCAAATACTGCAAAACATGATACAGTAGATATTCCTTCATCAAAGATGAAAGTAGCAATCGCTGACATTCTTGTTGACGAGGGATATATTGCAAAATATGACATCATTGACGAGGGAAGCTACAAGACCATGCGTGTAACATTAAAGTATGGTGCTGACAAGAACGAAAAGATCATCACAGGTATCAAGAGAATCTCCAAGCCGGGTCTTCGTGTATACGCAGGCAAGGATGAGATCCCTCACGTACTTGGCGGACTTGGAATCGCAATTCTCTCAACAAACAAGGGAATCTTAACCGACAAAGAGGCTCGCAAGGCTCAGGTCGGCGGAGAAGTTTTAGCGTTTGTATGGTAGCCCGGAAGCACTTAGCGAGCGCAAGTCTTTAGGCGATGCGCAAGGTTAGTGCGAGGGCGTTCTTTGAGATTGGTGAAATCGAGTCGTAGACGATGATTGAACCTAGCGAAAAGAACATCCTTATGAAAAAAATAACAATATATATCATATATAGGAGGTACGGGCATGTCACGTATAGGAAGAAT
This sequence comes from Oscillospiraceae bacterium, assembly GCA_963640395.1. Taxonomy (GTDB): domain Bacteria; phylum Bacillota; class Clostridia; order Lachnospirales; family Lachnospiraceae; genus W0P33-017. The sequence continues at coordinate 18,007 of CAVHZH010000008.1, read as the reverse complement.
GCCAATCGCGATACCTGCAGGCGTAACTGTAGATATTGCAGAAAATAACAAAGTGACTGTAAAAGGTCCCAAGGGAACCCTTGAGCGAGTATTACCCTCTGAGATGGAGATCAAGAAAGAGGGCGAAGAAGTCATCGTAACCAGACCCAACGATCTGAAGAAGATGAAATCTTTACATGGTCTGACCAGAACACTGATCAACAATATGGTAGTCGGCGTAACTGCTGGATATACCAAGGAGTTAGAGGTAAACGGTGTTGGTTACAGAGCATCTAAATCCGGTAACAAGCTTACCTTAAATCTTGGATATTCTCATCCGGTAGAGATGGTTGATCCCGATGGAATCGAGTCTACGGTTGACGGAAACAAGATCGTCATTAAAGGTATTGATAAAGAAAAAGTTGGCCAATATGCGGCTGAAATCAGAGATAAGAGACGTCCTGAGCCTTACAAGGGTAAGGGTATCAAGTATGCTGATGAGGTTATTAGACGTAAAGTTGGTAAGACTGGTAAGAAATAATTAAAGGAGTGTGACTAAAAATGGTTAAGAAAGAATCAAGATCTGAGATTCGTGCGAAAAAGCACAGAAGAGTTCGTAATAACCTTGCTGGAACCGCAGAGAGACCGCGTTTAGCTGTTTTCAGAAGCAATAATCATATGTACGCTCAAATTATTGATGATACAGTTGGCAACACCCTTGTTTCTGCATGCACCTTAGACAAAGATGTAAAGGATGCTGTAGAAAAGACTAATAACGTAGATGCAGCAGCTCAGGTAGGAACTGTAATTGCAAAGAAGGCGTTAGACAAGGGAATCACCACTGTAGTCTTTGATAGAGGCGGCTTCATATATCAGGGTAAGATCAAGGCTTTGGCTGATGCAGCAAGAGAAGCTGGGTTAACATTCTAATTAAGGAGGAAATATTTGCATGAAACGCGAAATTATTGATGCTAGTCAATTAGAGTTAACAGAAAAAGTTGTAGCCATCAAGCGAGTAACAAAGGTAGTTAAGGGTGGACGTAACATGCGCTTTTCTGCATTAGTAGTTGTTGGTGACGGCAACGGACATGTTGGCGCAGGCATTGGTAAAGCAGCCGAGATCCCTGAGGCAATCCGCAAGGGTAAAGAGGACGCAACCAAGAAACTTATTTCTGTTAAGTTAGACGAAAACAAGAGTATTACACATGATATTCAGGGAAAGCATACAGGAGCATCTGTGCTGCTGAAGAGATCTATCGAAGGTACCGGTATCATCGCCGGTGGTCCTGCACGTAACGTGTGCGAGCTTGCCGGAATCAAGAACATCCGTACCAAGTCTTTAGGTTCAAACAACAAGCAGAACGTAGTTCTGGCTACGATCGACGCTCTGAGCCAGTTAAAGGCACCTGAAGAAGTGGCTAAGGCTCGTAACAAGTCAGTAGAAGAGATCGTAGGCTAAGGAGGGACACTGAAATGGCAGATAAGGTAAAGGTAACATTAGTAAAATCTACAATCGGTGCCGTTCCCAAGAACAAAAAGACCATCGAAGCATTAGGACTTACAAAGATGTACAAGACTGTTGAGCTGCCGAACAACGCAGCTACAGCAGGCGCGCTTCGCAAGGTTGCACCGTATGTAAAAGTAGAAGAAGTATAATCAAAAAATGATAAGGAGGTGTCAGCATGGACTTATCTAATTTAAAACCGGCTGAAGGTTCTACACATAATGATAATTTCAGAAGGGGACGTGGACACGGTTCTGGAAACGGCAAGACTGCCGGTAAGGGACACAAAGGTCAGAAGGCTCGTTCAGGAGCTCCGAGACCTGGCTTTGAAGGTGGCCAGATGCCCTTATACAGAAGAATTCCCAAGCGTGGATTCAAAAACCGCAATACCAAAGAGATCGTTGCTATCAATCTTGACCGTTTAGAGTGTTTTGACAATGACGCAGTTGTTACTGTAGATGCTCTGATCGAGGCAGGCATCGTAAGCAATCCCCGCGATGGCGTTAAAATACTTGGAAATGGAGAATTAACCAAGAAGCTCAACGTTCAGGTGAACGCATTCAGCGCAAGCGCAAAAGAAAAAATTGAGGCACTTGGTGGAAAAGCAGAGGTGATCTAATGTTAAGAACACTTCGAGATGCTTTTAAGGTCAAAGACATCAGAATAAGAATGTTATATACATTTTTAATGTTAATTGTCATCCGTATCGGATGTCAGGTGCCGGTACCCGGAATCAATGGCGAACTGTTCAAGGAATGGTTTGCCAGCCAGACCGGTGGGGCATTCAGCTTTTTCGATGCAATCACTGGTGGTTCTTTCCTTGATATGTCAATCTTTGCATTGAACATTACACCGTATATCACATCATCCATTATTATTCAGTTGATGACGATTGCGATTCCCCAGTTAGAGGAGATGCACAAGGATGGTGAGGATGGTCGTAAGAAGTTGACGGCGATCACCCGTTATGTCACGATCGCACTTGCAATCATGCAGTCTGTCGCACTGGCTATCAGCTTTGGCAGACAGGGGTGGCTGTATAATTACAACGTATGGTCTGTCATCCAGGTCATCGTGATCCTGACAGCAGGATCAGCAGTGTTGATGTGGATCGGTGAGCGTATCACGGAGCGCGGGGTAGGAAACGGTATTTCTATCGTGTTGGTTATTAACATTATTTCCAGAATTCCGAACGACATGGGTACGTTATGGCAGCAGTTTATTTCTGGTAAGAGAGTCGCAAGTGCGGTACTTGCAGCAGTTGTGATCCTGGCGATCATTCTTTTACTGGTTGTATTTGTTGACGTTCTGCAGAATGCAGAGCGCAGGATTCCTGTACAGTATTCCCGCAAGATTCAGGGACGCAAGCAGGTGGGCGGACAGAGCAGCAGTATTCCTTTAAAGGTAAATACCGCAGGCGTGATCCCGATCATCTTTGCACAGTCTATCATGCAGTTCCCGGTTATCATCGCAGGCATGCTCGGCAAGGGCAATGGTACAGGTATCGGATCTCAGATCATCAAGACATTAAATCAGTCAAACTGGTGCGATCCTGACCAGCCGGTATATTCTATTGGTCTGGTGATCTATCTGGTGCTGATCATCGCATTTGCTTATTTCTATACTTCAATCACTTTCAATCCGTTGGAGATTGCAGATAACATGAAAAAGCAGGGTGGATTTATCCCCGGTATCAGACCCGGAAAGCCCACCAGCGATTATCTGAATTCGATCTTAGGCTACATCATCTTTATTGGTGCGATCGGCTTGTCAATCTGTGCATTTATTCCGATTTTCTTTAACGGAGTATTCAATGCATCAGTGTCATTCGCAGGAACATCTATCATCATTATCGTAGGTGTTGTTGTAGAGACGATCAAGCAGATCGAGTCACAGATGCTGGTTCGCCATTACAAGGGATTCTTAAGCAACTAAATGGGACTGTCCGCAGTGGACAGGAACGGTAAGATTTCAGAAACTTTATGGAGATACGCCCGAGGTGTATCTCCATAGGTGGTTTATCGGAAAATCAAAAGGAGGATTTTTACAATGAAGATCATCATGTTGGGTGCACCCGGAGCCGGAAAAGGCACACAGGCAAAGCAGATTGCCGGCAAATATTCCATTCCGCATATCTCTACCGGAGATATTTTCCGCGCAAATATCAAAAACGGAACAGATCTGGGAAAGAAAGCAAAAGAATATATGGATCAGGGCTTGTTGGTTCCCGATGAGCTGACCTGCGATCTGGTCATGGATCGTATACAGCAGGACGACTGTGTCAATGGATTTGTACTGGACGGATTCCCCAGAACGATTCCGCAGGCAGAGGCATTGGATGCAGCACTTGAAAAAATCGGACAGCACATGGACTATGCGATCGATGTGGATGTACCGGATGACAATATCGTGAACCGTATGTCCGGCAGACGGGCATGTCTGGACTGTGGCGCTACCTATCATGTAGTTTCACTGCCGCCCAAGACAGAGGGTAAATGTGATCATTGCGGCAGCGAGCTCGTGCTGCGCGAGGATGACAAGCCGGAGACCGTACAGAAGCGTCTGAGCGTTTATCACGACCAGACACAGCCGCTGATCGATTATTATAAAAATCAGGGTATTTTAAAATCTGTAGACGGCACTCAGCCGATGGAAGCAGTATTTACAGCCATCACGGATATTTTAGGAGTCTAAGATCATGCCGGTAACAATCAAGAATGCAGAAGGCATAGAACTGATGCGTATTGCCGGACAGATTCTGGGCAAGGTGCATAATGAAGTAGCTGCAGAGCTAAGAGCAGGCATGACCACATGGGATATTGACCATCTGACAGAGGAGCTGATCCGCAGCTATGGCTGTACACCGTCATTTTTGAATTATCAGGGCTTTCCAGCCAGCGTGTGTGTGTCTATCAATGACGAGGTCGTACACGGCATCCCGAGTAAATACAGGATCATTCGGGAGGGCGACATTGTCAGCCTTGACATGGGACTGATTTATAAAGGGTATCAGTCGGATGCGGCGCGGACACATGGGATCGGATCGATTTCAGAGGAGGCAAGGCTGCTGATCGAGCGCACCAAGGCATGTTTTTTCGAGGGCGCGCGCATGGCAAAGGCAGGGAATCACCTGTATGACATCGGCAGGGCGATCGATGCAAATATCCGTCCTTACGGATACGGGATCGTGCGTGATCTGTGCGGACACGGCATTGGACGACAGATGCACGAGGAACCGGAGATTCCCAATTACCGCATAGCAAAGCGCGGCATGAAGCTCAAGGCAGGCATGACGCTGGCGATCGAGCCGATGATCAATGCGGGTACTTATGCAGTCAAATGGAAGAAAGACGGATGGACAGTCGTGACACGCGACGGATCGCTGTCCGCCCATTATGAGAATACCGTGCTTGTGACCGAGGACGGACCGGAGATCCTCTCACTCGTGGAGGAATAAAAATATCCGGACGGTCGGCGGTTGTGGACGGAAACGAAGAAATAAACGATACGCAACAGAACAGCTATTAGAGGAGAATCAATATGTCAAAAGCAGATGTTATCGAAGTAGAAGGCGTAGTAGTAGAGAAGCTGCCCAACGCATTTTTCAAAGTAGAGTTAGAGAACGGTCATCAGATCCTTGCCACCATCAGCGGCAAGCTCCGTATGAATTTCATCCGCATCTTACCCGGAGACAAGGTAACGATCGAGATGTCACCCTACGATCTGACCAAGGGCAGAATTATCTGGAGAGATAAATAATTGTAAAAAATAAAAAAAGAAGTTGATTTACAGGCGCGTCCATGCTATAATGCTACTCGGACGCGTCTGTTTTTGTACTACGAGTGCGTCCGGAACCAAGTAATATAGGCGTTTAGGAAAGGAGGATTTGAGATGAAAGTCAGATCATCAGTAAAACCTATCTGTGAGAAGTGCAAAGTAATCAAGAGAAAAGGTAGTATCCGTATTATCTGTGAAAATCCTAAACATAAGCAGAGACAGGGTTAATTACCACAGCTTCCAGAGGGAGCGGATGTCCTTCCTATGATAGAAGGATAGGAATCAAAATTTTTTCGGTTTATTTCGGAAAGATTTTGCATGAATTATGGCGGCTGTCAGCGGATGATTATCTTAAGTCTGCTGATTCATAATAGACAGCTATGCGGCTGGAAGATATTTCCTTACATACCGAGAGGGAGATCTTCAAACGTAGAATGAGTAATATTTGTAATGAATTAATTTGAGAAAAGCAGGATGTCACTATCCGGGGCTATGCACACATTTCAGGCCGGGCGACCGGAGCTGTATAGAAACGGAAGCTGTGACAGATATTTACGAAAAATCAAACGGAGGTGTCAATACACATGGCTCGTATCGCAGGTGTAGATTTACCAAGAGAAAAACGTGTAGAAATCGGATTAACTTACATCTATGGAATCGGCAGAGTAAGTGCGACCAAGATTTTAGAGCAGGCAAATGTTAATCCTGATACTCGCTGCAGAGACTTAACAGACGATGAGGTTAAGGCGATCAGCGCTGTTATCGATGAGACTATGACAGTAGAAGGTGATCTTCGTAGAGAGATCGCTCTGAACATCAAGAGATTACAGGAGATCGGATGCTATCGTGGTATCCGTCATAGAAAGGGTCTGCCCGTGCGCGGTCAGAAAACAAAGACCAATGCGCGTACACGTAAGGGACCGAAGAGAACTGTAGCAAACAAGAAGAAGTAATATATATTTTGAAGAAAGTAGGTTAGTTTAGCATGGCGAAAAAAGTTGCAAAAAAAGTAACAAAAAAGCGCGTAAAGAAAAACGTTGAACGCGGACAGGCACACATTCAGTCATCTTTCAATAACACAATCGTAACTCTTACAGATACTGAAGGAAATGCATTATCATGGGCAAGTGCTGGTGGTCTTGGATTTAGAGGTTCAAAGAAATCTACTCCCTATGCTGCACAGATGGCAGCAGAGACAGCTACCAAGGCTGCTCTGGTACATGGATTGAAGACAGTTGACGTTATGGTTAAGGGACCCGGTTCAGGTCGTGAGGCAGCAATCCGTGCGCTTCAGGCTTGTGGTCTGGAGGTTACATCTATTACTGACGTGACTCCGGTACCTCATAATGGATGTCGCCCGCCCAAACGTAGAAGAGTTTAATTAGGAGGTATTATTAAGATGGCAGTTAATAAAGTACCTGTTCTGAAAAGATGCAGATCTCTTGGCTTAGAGCCGAGTTATTTAGGATATGATAAGAAGTCTAATCGTAATTTAGTAAGAGCAAACCGTAAGGTGTCTGAGTACGGTTTACAGCTTCGTGAGAAGCAGAAAGCTAAGTTCATTTATGGTGTATTGGAGAAGCCTTTCCACAACTACTATGAGAGAGCTGACCGTATGAAGGGCATGACCGGTACCAACCTAATGACCATACTGGAGTCCAGACTGGACAATGTTGTTTTCCGTCTTGGCTTTGCCAGAACCAGAAGAGAGGCTAGACAGATCGTTGACCACAAGTTCGTATTAGTAAACGGCAAGCAGGTAAACATCCCCTCTTATCTCGTAAAGGCTGGCGATACGATCGAGATTCGTGAGAAGAGCAAGAACATCCAGAGATTTAAAGATATCAAGGAGTCTACAAACGGAAGATTAGTTCCCGAGTGGTTAGATGTTGATTCTGAGAATTTACAGGGAACTGTAAAAGAGTTACCGACTCGTGAAATGATCGATGTACCGGTAGACGAAATGCTTATTGTCGAGTTATATTCTAAATAATCTTCGATTATTTAGAATCGAAAAAACCATTCTAAATAATCTTCGATTATTTAGAATCGAAAAGACTACTCTAAATAATCTTGGATTATTTAGGAGCGAAAAGACTATTCCAAGTAATAAAGAATTACTTGAAGTCAGTGGGTGCACACATACAGCATACGCTGTATGGCGCTACAGGTCACTTGCAGCAAATGCAAGTGACTGCGTGACATCCCTTTACAGAAACGCGACGAGCATATACTTGCAACAATTGATATCAATTAAGGAGGGACTTTGCAGTGTTCGAATTTGAAAAGCCGAAGATTGAAATAGCAGAGATTTCCGATGACAAGAAATACGGCAGATTTGTCGTAGAACCCTTGGAAAGAGGATATGGTACAACACTGGGTAATTCTTTGAGAAGAATCATGCTCTCATCATTACCGGGTGCAGCAGTCAGCCAGATCAAGATTGATGGCGTTTTACATGAGTTCAGTTCCATCCCCGGAGTAAAGGAGGATGTGACTGAGATCATCATGAACATCAAAAATCTGGCGATTAAGAATACTAGCCCGACAAACGAATCTAAAGTTGCTTATATTGAATTTGAAGGCGAAGGCATCGTGACCGCAGCAGATATTCAGGCAGATTCCGATATCGAGATCATGAATCCCGAATTAGAGATCGCACACCTGAATGGTGGACCGGATTCCAGATTATATATGGAGCTGACCATCACAAACGGTCGCGGATATGTCAGCGCAGACAAGAATAAGAGCGAGGATCTGCCGATCGGCATGATCTCCGTAGACTCAATTTATACGCCGGTAGAGCGTGTCAATCTGTCAATCGAGAATACCCGTGTCGGACAGATCACTGACTACGATAAGCTGACATTGGATGTATATACCAATGGAACCTTAGAGCCGGACGAAGCAATCTCTCTTGCTGCTAAGGTGCTCAGCGAGCATTTGAGCCTGTTCATCGATCTGTCTGAGAATGCACAGAAAGCAGAAGTCATGATCGAGAAAGAGGATAATGCACAGGCAAAGGTTCTGGAGATGAATATTGATGAGCTGGAGTTATCCGTGCGTTCATACAACTGTTTGAAGCGCGCCGGTATCAATACGGTTGAAGAACTGACCAACCGCACACCGGAGGATATGATGAAGGTTCGTAACCTTGGACGCAAGTCTTTAGAGGAAGTATTGGCAAAATTGAAGGAGTTAGGTCTTCAGCTTAATTCCGCAGAAGAATAGAGGACAGCGTTGCTGTCTGATGATTCCCGATTGGCATAGACAATCAGGAATACAGCAAATAATGTGGCGTTAGCCGACATTGGTGTGATAAGTCCGATGAGCACATGTCAATGTACCACAGATGGAGGAAAAAATAATGGCAAAGTATAGAAAGTTGGGAAAGACTTCTTCCCAGAGAAAAGCATTACTGAGAAATCAGGTAACACAGTTGATCTATAACGGAAAGATCGTTACAACAGAGGCAAGAGCAAAGGAAATCCGCAAGTGGACAGAGAAGCTCATCGCTCTGGCTGTAAAAGAGAAAGACAACTTTGAGGAAGTAACCGTAAAGGCTAAGGTTGCCCGCAAGGATGCTGACGGAAAGCGTGTAAAGGAAGTCAAAGACGGCAAGAAAGTGACCGTATATGATGAAGTAGACAAGACGATCAAGAAGGATATGCCTTCCCGTCTGCATGCACGCCGCCAGATGTTACAGATCCTGTATCCTGTAACCGAGGTTCCTACCGCATTAGCAGGACGCAAGAGAAATACCAAGAAGGTAGATCTCCCTGCAAAGTTATTCGATGAGATCGCACCGAAGTATGTTGACCGCAAGGGTGGTTACACCAGAATCGTTAAGATCGGTGAGCGTAAGGGTGATGGCGCTATGACCGTTGTTATCGAGCTCGTATAATCGAATCAGATCGTATATCAACTATTAGGATGTCCGGGACATAGATTGTGTTCCGGACTTTTTTTATGTAATAGGAAATTCCGATGAATTTCCCATTACATAAAAAAGCCCTCCGGGAAGGATCGCACTGCGGCGGATAAGAAGTATGTCGCTAAAGCGACCCGCCGTAGGCGGAGAATCCTGCAAAACAGGATTCTTTTTTAATGCCAAAAATAGGATAATATGATATACTATTGACTATGAATGAAAAAGTATATAAAACACTGGAATATAACAAAATAATCGAAAAATTAGAAGCACATGCTTATTCAAAAGAGGCAAAAAGACGCTGCCGCGAGCTGACTCCGATGACTGACCGGGCGCAGATCGAGGAAGCACAGAAATTTACAAAGGACGCGCTCAGCCGCATCCTGAAAAACGGCAGCATTTCGCTGTCCGGTATCACGGATGTCAACGGTTCCCTGCAACGTCTGCGTCTGGGGGCATCGCTCTCCGCGATCGAGCTGCTGCGGATCTGCTCGCTGCTCGAAACGGCAAAGCGCATGAAGAATTTTGCGCGCGGCAAATCCGAGGAAGCGCCCAGAGATAGTCTGGATGCGATGTTTACAGCATTGGAGCCATTAAATTCTTTGCAGGATGAGATTCGAAGATGCATCATTTCCGAAGACGAGATCGCGGATGACGCGAGTGTGAAGCTGCGCAGTATCCGCAAAAGCATTCGCGGGATGAATGACCGCGTGCATGCACAGCTCAACAGGCTGATGGCACAGGAGAGCACGCGGAGTTGTTTACAGGATGCCGTCGTTACGATGCGCGGCGACCGTTACTGCCTGCCCGTAAAGGCGGAGTATAAGTCGCAGATCCCCGGCATGGTGCATGACCAGTCATCGACCGGATCTACCCTGTTTATCGAGCCATTATCTGTAGTGAATCTGAATAATGAGCTAAAGACATTGCTGATCGAGGAACAGGAGGAGATCGAGGCGATCCTTGCGGAGCTGTCCAATCAGACCGCAGAGTATACAGTGACGCTGGAGTCTGATTACCGCGTGCTCGTCGAGCTGGATTTTATTTTTGCAAAGGCAGAGCTGGCAAAGGATTATAACGGTGTCGCGCCGCTGTTTAACACCGAGGGACGGATCAATATCAGACGGGGCAGACATCCGCTGCTCGACCAGAAACGAGTCGTGCCGATCGATATCCGGTTAGGGGAGGATTTTGACCTGTTGATCGTGACCGGACCGAATACCGGAGGAAAAACCGTGTCGCTAAAGACCGTCGGACTGTTGACGCTGATGGGACAGGCGGGACTTCATATTCCGGCAAATGACCGCTCGGAGCTTGCGATTTTCCGGGATGTGTTTGCAGATATCGGTGATGAACAGAGCATTGAACAGAACTTATCCACATTTTCATCCCATATGACGAACATCATCCGCATCTTGGAGCATGTCGATGAGCATTGTCTTGTTTTATTTGATGAGCTGTGTGCCGGAACCGACCCGACAGAGGGGGCAGCGCTGGCGATCGCGATTCTGGACGATCTGCATAAGCGGGGCGTGCATACGATGGCGACCACGCATTACAGCGAGATCAAGGTCTATGCACTTAGTACGGCAGGGGTCGAAAATGCCTGCTGTGAGTTTGATGTCGAGACACTCAGCCCTACCTACCGCCTACTGATCGGTATTCCGGGCAAGAGTAATGCATTTGCGATTTCCGGAAAACTGGGACTGCCTGCCTATCTGATTGATGACGCGAAGATTCGTATCACATCGGAGCAGCAGAATTTTGAGGATCTGATCGCAGATCTCGAGAGCAGCCGTGTCACGATCGAAAAGGAGCGCGCGGAGATCGAGCAGTATAAGGCAAAGAATAAGAATCTGAACCAGCAGCTATCGCGCAAGCAGGAGCGGCTGGACGAAAACAGGGATAAAATTATTCGTGAGGCGAATGAGCAGGCAGCGGCGATCCTAAAAGAGGCAAAGGATCTCGCGGATGCAACGATCCGCAATTTCCAGAAATACGGTGCCGCAGCGCCGTCCATGAAAGATATGGAGCGCGAGAGGAGTGCGTTGCGTGAGCAGATCGGAAAGCATCAGGACAAGGCGGCGAACAAGAAAAAGCAGGCAAAGCAGGTCAACCATCAGGCACCGAAGAAGCTGCGCATCGGCGATAAAGTGAAGGTGCTGAGCATGAATCTGACCGGAACGGTGCATACACTGCCGGATGCGAAGGGCAACCTGTTTGTGCAGATGGGTATCTTACGTTCGCAGGTCAATGTGAATGATCTGGTGCTGATCGATGAAAATGCAGACGTAAAGGCAGCGAAAAAGCGCTATGAAAAGACCGGATCGGGCAGCATAAAAATGTCAAAATCGGCATCTGTATCTACCGAGGTCATGCTGATCGGGCTTACTGTGGACGAGGCGATCGCAAAGCTGGATAAATACCTCGACGATGCGCTGCTCGCACATATGCCCTCTGTGCGCATTGTACACGGAAAAGGCACCGGAGCACTGCGCAACGCCGTGCATTCGCATCTGAAGCGGTTGAGCTATATTGACAACTATCATCTGGCGGAGTTTGGAGAGGGCGATGCCGGTGTGACAATCGCGGAGTTCAAATAGGCGGGAGGTAATTATGGTGGCAAAACAAAAAATTCTGATCGTGGATGATGATAACAACATTGCGGAGCTGATCTCACTCTATCTGGCGAAGGAGTGTTTTGACACAAAGATCGTAAATGACGGCGAGGAGGCATTGCAGGCATATCAGACCTACAATCCAAATCTGATCCTGCTGGATCTGATGCTGCCCGGCATTGACGGCTATCAGGTGTGCCGTGAGATCCGTGCAAAGGATAATATACCGATCATTATGCTGTCTGCAAAGGGCGAGGTGTTTGATAAGGTGCTCGGTCTGGAGCTGGGCGCGGATGATTATATTATGAAGCCGTTTGACTCGAAGGAGATGGTAGCGCGTGTCAAGGCGGTGCTGCGCCGTTATCAGGCGGTCAAGCCGGAGACACCCGCAACCGCAGCGATCAAGATGGTAACATATGCGGATCTGGAGGTCAATCTGTCCAATTATTCCGTTGTCTATATGGGCGAGAACATCGATATGCCGCCGAAAGAGCTGGAATTGTTATATTTTCTGGCATCGTCGCCCAATCAGGTATTTACGAGAGAGCAGCTTTTAGATAATATCTGGGGCTATGAATATATCGGCGACACGCGGACGGTCGATGTGCATGTCAAGCGGCTGCGCGAGAAGATCAAGGATCATGTCGGCTGGGGCATCACGACGGTATGGGGCATTGGCTATAAGTTTGAGGTAAAGGATTGACTATGAAAAAAAATCTGGGAATCAGGCTGCTCAATGGGATCCTGCTCTATGCAGTCGTCGGTTTTCTGATCGTGGCAACATTTGCCGAGTGGATGTTCCAGCAAAAGGCGCAGAGCGTCGAGGCGACGAGTCTGTACAAGGAGGCGCTGGCGATCACCGGCAATTATGCGCTGGACTATTACAAAAATCGTCTGACGCTGGAGCAGCTCGAAACGCAGCTACAGGTGCTGTCCGAGTATACGGACAGTGAGATCTGGGTTGTTGACCGGAAAGGGATCGTGCTGATCGGCATGGATGAGGAGACGGACGAAAAAGCGTGTGAGATCAAAAATTTCCGGATTTCCGATTTCGGCACGAGCTACTATACAATGGGTACCTTTTATGGCTGCTTTGACCAACAGATGCTCACGGTTTTTGCACCGATCACCGTTGACTATCAGGTGCGCGGCTACGTCATGATCCACAAGCAGATCGAGCAGATTTACCGCGACGCGGATCATTTTTTGAATCTGTCGTATGTGACGCTGATCACACTGCTGATCGTCGGTATTGCGTTTACGGTAGTCTATTTGTGGAACACCTACCGGAGGATCTATCTGATGAACCGTGTGGCGCATCAATATATGGAGGGCAATTTCCAGTCTGCGATGGAGATCGGGGCTGAAGATGAGCTGGGATTTCTGGCGGCATCCTTCAATTATATGGCGAACGAGCTGAATACGCTCGAGGAGGATCAGCGCAAATTTGTATCGAATATCTCGCATGATTTTCGCTCGCCGCTTACATCGATCAAGGGCTACGTCGAGGCAATGTTAGACGGTACGATACCGGTAGAGATGCAGGATAAATATCTGAATATTATTATCACGGAGACCGACCGCCTGACCAAGCTCACGAGCGGCTTGATCGAACTGAATCAATACGGCGGGCATGGCAAGACGATTTTGGATAAAAGCGATTTTGATATCAACGAGGTGATCCGGCAGACTGCGGCTACGTTTGAGGGAGTCTGCGGTGCAAAGCACATTGTGCTGGATCTGCTGCTGACCGGCGATGAGCTGCTCGTGCATGCGGACCGGTCAAAAATCCAGCAGATCGTTTATAACCTGACAGACAACGCGGTCAAATTCAGTTATGACGATTCGGTGATCACGATAGAGACACATATAAAAAATGAAAAGGTATTCGTATCAGTCAAGGACAGCGGCATCGGCATTCCAAAGGATGCGCAGAGCAAGATCTGGGAGCGTTTTTATAAGACGGATCTGTCGCGTGGAAAGGACAAAAAGGGTACGGGTATCGGGCTGGCGATCGTAAAAGAGATCATTCAGGCACACGGCGAAAATATCAATGTGATCAGCACAGAGGGTGTCGGCACGGAATTTATTTTCACACTGCCGTTTGTAGAAGATGCGGAGGAGTGATTTTATGGCAGATGATTTTCAGTTTATCAGAGAAACGCGAAAAGAGAAACCATTGAACCGGAAACGGCTGGTACAGCACGTGCTGGAAACGGTGCTGTTAGCAGTCATATTCGGTGCGGTCGGATGCCTCACCTTTGTGCTGCTCAAGCCGCGTATCACGCAGTATTTTACGCCGGAGGAGAAAACACAGATATCATTCACGGAGCCGGAGCAGACGGATGCGGAAGATGCGCCGGATACGGAGGATGAGGAAAAAAGTGAGCCGGAAAAGGTCATTATCGAAAAGCAGGCAACCTTAGATCTGGCAGAATATCAGGTATTGCAGAATAAAATGTATGCGGTGGGACGCGAGGCGGATAAGTTTATCGTTTCGGTCACGAATGTCAAAAATGACACGGATATTTTTAATACGCCATATGAAAATAAAGGCATCGGTTCCGGTGTCATTATCGCGGATACCGGCGACTATCTGCTGATCCTGACGGAAAAAAAGACGATTCAGGGTGCAGCATCGATCCGCGTGACCTTTGTGGATAACCAGACGGTCAAGGCAGAGCTGCAGCAGTATGACGGAAATACCGGGATTGCCGTATTGCGCGTTGATGCAGAGGAGATCGGAGATGATACGCGCGATCAGATCGAGGTTGCTACGCTGGGTACTTCCATCGGTGTTTCACAGGGACAGATGGTGCTGGCGGTCGGCAGTCCGATCGGCACGATTCATTCCATACTGACCGGTAATATCACTTCAAACCGGAACAGCATTTCCACGATGGACTGCAACTATACCGTGTTTACAACGGATATGGTAGGCAGCTCCGATGCCGGTGGCGTGCTGATCAACACGGAGGGCGAGATCATCGGGTTCATTTTGCAGGATTATAACATGCAAAAGGAGCAGACGACGCTGACAGCAGTGTCCATCTCTGACCTGAAGGGCGTGATCGAGCTGTTATCGAACGATAAGCCGGTGCCTTATCTGGGTATGCGTATCAGCACGGTCACAGATGAGATCTCCGAGACTTACCAGATGCCGAAGGGTGTCTACGTGAGGGAGGTCGCGTTGGATTCGCCTGCGATGGCAGCAGGCTTCCAGAGCGGCGATGTGATCACAAAGATTAACGGCGTGTCGATCGCGGCAGCAGAGGACTATGAAAAGCTGGTGCGCACATTGTCGGTGGAGGACGTGATCCATATCACCTATGAGCGTCAGGATGCGGAGACCTACATTCCGCTGGAGAGTGATGTGCGGGTCGGTGTATTAGAGTAGTCAAAAAATATAAAGAAGAGGAAAAAAACATGTACTATATCGGAGAGCTGCGCGAGGGAGAGCGCATCAATGAGATTTATTTATGCAAGCAGAAACAGAGCGCGATGACAAAGGCGGGAAAACCGTATGAGTCGCTGGTTTTACAGGACAAGACGGGCACACTGGACGCAAAGATCTGGGATCCGTCCTCACAGGGGATTGAGGATTGTGATGCAATGGATTATGTGTGCGTCATGGGAGATGTCACGAGCTTTCAGGGCACGCTGCAGTTAAATATCAAGCGTCTGCGCAAGGCGTCTGAGGGTGAATACGACCCGAAGGATTATCTGCCGGTCAGCGAATATGATCTCGATGCGATGTATGCGGAACTGCAGAATTATGTAAACAGCCTGACCAATCCGTATTTAAAAAAACTGGCAGCAGGATTGTTTTTGGAGGACGAGGCATTTGCAAAGCGCTTTAAATTTCATTCTGCAGCAAAGAGCGTCCATCATGGATTTGTCGGCGGGCTGTTAGAGCATACGCTTGGCGTGACACGGCTGTGTGATTATTTTGCAAAGCGCTATTCGATCTTAAACCGCGATCTGCTCATCTGTGCCGCCTTATTTCATGACATTGGAAAATTGGAGGAATTATCTGTATTTCCGGAAAATGATTATACCGATGAGGGACAACTGCTCGGACATATTGCGATGGGTATGGAAATCGTTGGTATGCGTATCCGCATGATCGATGGTTTTCCCCGCAAGCTGGCGAACGAGCTGAAGCACTGCATACTGGCACATCACGGCGAGCTGGAGTACGGCTCACCGAAAAAACCCGCCTTGGCAGAGGCTGTTGCGCTGAATTTTGCAGACAATCTCGATGCGAAGATGGAGACGATGAAGGAACTGTTTGCAAAGGTGCCGGAGGGAAATACGGACTGGCAGGGCTTTAACCGCCTGTTTGAATCCAATATCCGCAGATCAAGTATATAACGGGGAAGTAAGCATATATGCAGAAAAATGACATCATCGAGTTAGAGATCACTGATATGGGTGTGGGCGGTGAAGGCATCGGAAAGGCAGCAGGAGCAACCTTTTTTGTCAAGGATGCCGTGATCGGGGATGTGATCACCGCGCGCATCACAAAGCTCAAAAAAACATATGGCTATGCCAGACTGGAGAAGCTGATCCAGCCGTCCAAGCTCCGCTGTGAGCCGCGCTGCTCGCAGAACCGGCGCTGCGGCGGCTGTCAGATTCAGGCAATGTCCTACGAGGCGCAGTTGTCATTTAAACAAAATAAAGTCCGCGGCAATCTCATCCGTCTGGGTGGGTTTGCGGCGGATTTTGTTGACCGGGTCATGGAGCCGATCGTCGGGATGGATGAGCCGTACCGCTATCGCAACAAGGCGCAGTTTCCGATCGGGACTGACCGGGACGGACAGCCGGTAGCCGGATTTTATGCGGCGCGCACGCACAGCATCATTCCGGTGGAGGATTGCCTGCTCGGTGTGGAACAGAACAGCATCATTCTAAAGGCGGTGCTTGATTATATGCGGTCGGAGCATGTACCGGCGTATGATGAGACGACCGGAAAGGGACTCGTCCGCCATGTGCTGATCCGTTATGGTTTTACGTCGAAAGAGATCATGGTTGCACTGGTGGTTAACGGAAAACACCTGCCGCAGCAGGAGGCACTTATCCGGCGGCTGACACAGATTCCCGGAATGAAGAGTATCTCCATCAACTGCAACCGTGAAAATACGAATGTCATTCTCGGCAGGGAGACGACCTGTATCTGGGGAGAGCCTTATATTACCGATGCCATCCATCTGTGCGATTGCAGTGACGACCGGTTTACACAGACCGGTCAGACGGTCAGCTTCCAGATTTCACCACAATCCTTTTATCAGGTCAATCCGGTGCAGACAGAGAAGCTGTATTCGCTGGCGCTCGACTATGCCGGTCTGACCGGCACGGAGAGCGTCTGGGATCTGTATTGCGGGATCGGTACGATTTCGCTGTTTCTCGCAAAAAAAGCGGGTCAGGTCTACGGTGTGGAGGTGATTCCGCAGGCGATCGAGGATGCCAGACGCAACGCGGCGCTCAATGGCATCACGAATGCACAGTTTTTTGTTGGAAAAGCGGAGGAAGTGCTGCCGGCGTTTTATGGCGGCACGCTGCCTGAGCAGAAAGCAGCATCAGATTCCGCCGAAATATGTTTATCCAGCGAACAGTCTCCGACGTCCGAGCCGACAGCACAGCGCACAGCCGCCGACATGCGGCATCCGGATGTGATCGTCGTTGATCCGCCGCGCAAGGGCTGTGACATCGCTTGCCTTGACACCATGCTTCGCATGCAGCCGGAGCGAATCGTCTACGTGAGCTGCGACTCAGCGACGCTGGCACGTGACCTGCGCATCCTGTGCGATGGCGGATACGAGCTGCGCCGCGTCCGCCCGGTAGACCAGTTCGGGAATACAGTGCATGTAGAGACGGTGTGTCTTTTGTCCAAACTCCATGAAGCGAAGCATCATGTGAATGTGACTGTAGATATGGATGAATTGGATGTCACGTCGGCGGAAAGTAAGGCCACTTACGAGGAAATCAAGCAGTATGTGGCAGAGCACAACGATGGGATGAAGGTGTCGAGCCTTTATATTGCGCAGGTGAAGCAAAAGCATGGCATCATTGAACGTGAGAATTATAATAAGTCAAAGTCGGAGGATGTTAAGCAGCCGCAGTGCCCGAAGGAGAAGGAAGAGGCGATTGTGGAGGCATTAAAATTCTTTCGGATGATTTAAGGCATCACGGAGGCTG
>CAVHZH010000007.1:2703-39427 GCA_963640395.1 Oscillospiraceae bacterium | reverse complement strand
ATCGCACTGCGGCGGATAAGAAGTATGTCGCATAAGCGACCCGCCGCAGGCGGAGAATCCTGCAAAGCAGGATTCTTTCTTGTGTAATAGGAAATTTCAATGAAATTCCTGCGGTGGTCACAGTATTTGGGCGCGGGCATCCGCCCGGTATTTTTTCGGAGAGAGCCCTTTGATTTTATGAAATGCTTTGGAAAAATAGAGATTATTTTCAAAGCCGACGGAATTTGCGATCGCCGTGACTGACAGATCCGTCTGTTTGAGCAGCGCACACGCCTGCCGGATGCGGAAATCAGTCAGATATTCCTTCGGTGAACACTGCAAGACCTTTTCAAAGGAGCGGAACAGGTGGCTGCGGCTTAGACCGACGTATGCTGCCACATCCTCTACCGTGATCGGATAGGAATAATTGGCACTGATGTAGGAGGTCGCCTTTTGCACATAGCCGTCGTAGGATGTCTGCGGCGTTTTTTTTGTAGCTCCCTGCATGAACAGTGCGAGTGCCGTATACAGCCGCCCGGTCATCTCGACTACCTGCTCAAATTCATTGCCTCGCACCTCATAGATGCAGAGTAACTGGTGTCGTATCTGTTCGCCGAAGGGTGTATTGGTGATATAGGGATTTTCCTTTGTGAAATCGGTGGCATTTAGGATTGAGAGCGCATCGCTGCCGTTAAATCCGACCCATGCGTATTCCCACGGATCATCGACATCTGCATAGTAGGTGATCTCCTGATTCGGATAAACCAAAAAAGCATCGCCGGCATGCAGCTCGTAGCTTTTTTTATTCTGCTCATAGTGTCCGCAGCCGGATATTACATAGTGGATCAGGTAGTGGTCGCGCACACCGGGTCCCCATTGGTAGAGTGCGTCGCATTTCTGGTATCCGACATTGTAGACGGATAGCGATACGAGCTCTTTTTGGGTCGCTTTGTAGGAATTTTTATAGTTCATGGATGCGGCTTGTGTACGCATGTCGGCTGCTCCTTTCTGTATCTGTATGGAAAAACACATCATGGTTTTACTGGTATTATAACTGCTAAAGCAACATTTTTCCATGTTCCGTATACATTTTTTTCTGGATTTTTCTGTAAAAAGAGGTAGACTAATAGTAAAGATAGATCAAAGAGGAAAGGCGGTAGGGAGCATGGCAATTTTAGTGACAGGTGGAGCAGGATATATCGGCAGCCATACATGTGTGGAGTTGTTGAACGCAGGCTATGAGGTCGTCGTAATCGACAATCTCTCAAATGCGAGTGAAAAATCGTTGGAGCGTGTTGAGGCGCTGACCGGGAAAAAGGTGACCTTCTATAAAGGAGATATTTTAGACCGGGAGCGGTTAAATGAGGTCTTTGCAAAAGAGTCGATTGACAGTTGTATTCATTTTGCAGGATTGAAGGCAGTCGGTGAGTCTGTGGCAAAGCCGTGGGAATATTATGAGAATAATATTGCGGGTACACTGACACTTGTGGATGTTATGAGACGCAACGGCTGCAAAAATATCATTTTTTCTTCTTCTGCAACTGTATATGGAGATCCGGCGGAGATCCCGATCACGGAGAACTGCCCGAAGGGACAGTGTACAAATCCGTATGGCTGGACAAAATCGATGCTGGAGCAGATTTTGACGGATATTCAGAAAGCAGATCCGGAGTGGAACGTGATCCTGCTTCGTTACTTTAACCCGATCGGAGCGCATCCGAGCGGAACGATGGGAGAGAACCCGAACGGTATCCCCAACAACCTGATGCCGTATATTACACAGGTCGCAGTCGGCAAGCTGGAACAGCTCGGCGTATTCGGCAATGACTATGACACACCGGATGGAACCGGCGTGCGTGATTACATCCATGTGGCAGATCTGGCGCGCGGACATGTGAAGGCATTGAAAAAGATTGAGGAGCGGGCAGGACTTAGCATTTACAACCTCGGTACCGGACACGGCTACAGCGTGTTGGATATCGTGAAGAACTTTGAGGCGGCAAATGGCATCAAGATCCCTTGTGTGATCAAGGCTCGCAGACCCGGAGACATCGCGACCTGTTATTGTGATCCATCGAAGGCAAAGCGTGAGCTCGGCTGGGAGGCTGAGTACGGTATCCGCGAGATGTGTGCGGATTCATGGAGATGGCAGAAGAACAATCCGAACGGCTATGAATCATAAATTTTTGCTTTTTTCAGAAAAATAAAAAAACTTTAAAAAACCTATTGACAGAAAGCGTACCGTCTGGTAGTATAATAGACGGTTCGTTGGTCAAGCGGTTAAGACGCCGCCCTCTCACGGCGGAAACACGGGTTCGATTCCCGTACGGACTGCTAAGGGATTTCTCGAAAGAGAGATCCCTTTTTGCGTTTTTGGATGAGTATGTTCTACTTGACTCGAACTATAGATAGACGCATAATCATTTACTATAGGATATATAGAAAAAGAATGAGGGGGTATTTTGAAATGACATACAATGATATTCTGGAGGCAGTCGGACATACGCCGATGATCAGGCTTCAGCGCATGGTGGATGAGGATAGTGCCGATATTTATGTGAAATTTGAGGGACTGAATGTGGGCGGTTCGATCAAGACACGTACCGCGCTCAATATGATCAAGGCGGCAGAGCGCGAGGGGCTGATCAAGGAGGATACGATCATCGTGGAGCCGACAAGTGGCAATCAGGGCATTGGGCTGGCGCTGGTCGGCGCGGTGCGCGGCTATCGCACGGTCATTATTATGCCGGATTCCGTCAGCGAGGAGCGCAGGAAGCTGATCCGCCATTACGGTGCGGATGTCAAGCTGATCCACGATGCGGGAGACATCGGTGCATGTATCGATGAATGCCTGCAGACGGCACTGCGGATGCAGGAAAAGGATCCGCGGGTATTTGTACCGCAGCAGTTTTCCAATATAAATAATGTAAAGGCACACAAAAACCATACGGCGCTTGAGATCATGGAGCAGGTCGCAGGACAGATCGACGGATTCTGTTCCGGCATCGGAACCGGCGGCACGATCACAGGCATTGGAGAAGTGTTAAAGGCGCAGTATCCGGATGTTGAGATCTGGGCGGTGGAGCCGGAAAATGCGGCGATCCTTGCAGGCGGCACGATCGGGACGCATCTGCAGATGGGTATCGGTGACGGCATTATCCCGGATATCCTAAATCAGAATATTTACGACAATATCTATGTGATCTCGGATACCGAGGCACTGGAAACGGCAAAGCGCCTTGCGCGGGAGGAGGGGCTGATGTGCGGCATCTCCAGCGGAACAAATGTTGCGGCTGCGTTAAAGCTTGCGAAAAAGCTCGGACGCGGAAAGACGGTCGTGACGGTATTGCCCGATACGGCAGAACGCTATTTTTCCACGCCGTTATTTGAAGAGTGAAAACCGAGTAACAGTTCAGCCGCCACCAGCAAAAATGTGTAAATCGTGCTTGCATGAATGAGCACATTTTGCAGGTGATGAAATGAGCGCCCGATTATGAGCAAAGTTAACTGCATAGCAGTGGGAAAATGCCGTCAGGCGCCTCCTCGAATAGCGTGAGCTGAACAGTTACGAAAAATAAAGAAAAAATTACAAAAAAGTGCTTGACAGACAACGACCGTTTTGTTATTATAATAAACGGTTCGTTGGTCAAGCGGTTAAGACGCCGCCCTCTCACGGCGGAAACACGGGTTCGATTCCCGTACGGACTGCTAAAGGAATTTCTCGATGGAGAAATTCCTTTTTCATTTTACTTTTTTTCAGCTTTTTGCTTGCATTTGCAACATATAAGTGTTACACTGGGAGTAGTTGAATATGTTACTAGTTATAAGAGTGGGTTGGAAGCCCACTCTTATTTGTTGTAGAAATGGCTTTCTATGACAAAATCGAGCGTGAAAGAGTCGCGGGCGACTCTTTATTTTAGAAGAGGAAGGTGAACCAATGTCAAAAAGACAGGACTATGAGGCACAGACCGAGCGTCTGCTGCTGCCGATTCTTGAGAAATACGGCTTTGAGCTCTACGATGTGGAATACGTCAAGGAGGGCAGTACGAACTATCTGAGGGCTTATATCGATAAGCCAGGGGGAATCGCAGTCAATGACTGTGAGACGGTCGCAAGGGAAATGAATCCGCTGCTGGATGAAAAGGATTACATCCCGGATTCGTATGTATTTGAGGTGAGCTCGCCGGGACTCGGCAGACCATTAAAAAAGGATAAGCATCTGGAAAAAAGTATCGGCGAGGAAGTAGAGATCCGCACCTTCCGCCCGGTCAACCATGAAAAGCAGTTTTTCGGTTATTTAAAGCGTTTTGATGCAGACAATATTGTCATTGAGGATGAGGACGAAACAGAACTTACTTTTGCCAGAACAGATATTGCCTTGATTCGTCTGGCACTTGATTTTTAGGAGGATAAAGGAAAAATGAAGAATGAATTATTAGAGGCACTCAACATTTTAGAGCAGGAGAAAAACATCAGCAAGGATACGCTGATCGAGGCGATCGAAAATTCACTGGTGACAGCCTGCAAAAACCACTTTGGAAAATCGGATAATATCCGGGTGGATATGAACCCCGAGACCTGCGAGTATCATGTATACCAGACCAAGACCGTTGTAGAGGAAGTCATCGATCCGGTGATGGAGGTCAGTCTCGCAAAGGCAAAAATGATCGACTCCAAGTATGAGCTCGGTGATACGATCAATTTCGAGATCAAGTCACAGGAGTTTGGACGTATCGCAACACAGAATGCCAAAAACGTGATCCTCCAGAAGATCCGTGAGGAGGAGCGCAAGGTATTATTCAGCGAGTATTACAGCAAGGAAAAGGACATTGTGACCGGTATCGTACAGCGCTATATCGGCAAAAATGTCAGCATCAATTTAGGAAAGGTCGATGCGATCCTGACCGAGAACGAACAGGTCAAGGGCGAGGTATTCCAGCCGACCGAGCGTATCAAATTATATGTGCTGGAGGTAAAGCTCACACCGAAGGAACCCAAGATCCTTGTATCCAGAACACATCCGGAGCTGGTAAAGCGTTTGTTTGAGTCCGAGGTGGCAGAAGTCAAGGACGGTATCGTAGAGATCAAGAGTATCGCGCGAGAGGCGGGCAGCCGTACAAAGATCGCGGTATATTCCAACGATCCGGATGTCGATGCAGTCGGCGCATGTGTCGGCATGAACGGTGCCAGAGTCAACGCGATCGTCAATGAGCTGCGCGGCGAGAAGATCGATATTATCAACTGGAACGAAAATCCTGCTATGCTGATCGAGAATGCATTAAGCCCTGCAAAGGTCATCTCTGTTATCGCAGATGCAGAGGAAAAGAGCGCAAAGGTCGTAGTTCCCGATTATCAGCTCTCACTTGCGATCGGCAAGGAGGGACAGAACGCGCGTCTGGCAGCCAGACTGACCGGCTTCAAGATCGATATCAAATCTGAGACACAGGCACGCGAGGCCGGTGACTTTATGGATTATGAGAATGATTATGAGGACGAAGAATATTACGAGGATGAGGAATACTACGACGAGAACGGCGAATATTACGAGGATGGCGAGTATTCCGATGAGGAATATGCAGACGACGGCTACGAGGACGGCGAGTATGTAGAAGAAGGCGATGCTGACGCGGAATATGCAGAGGGTGAATATGCCGGCGAAGAATAAAAAGCTTCCGATGAGGCAATGCGTAGGCTGCGGAGCGATGAATGAAAAGCGGCTGATGTACCGCGTGATCAGAACGCAGGACGGCGAGCTGCTGTTAGATAAGACCGGACGCAAAAACGGCCGCGGTGCCTATGTGTGTCCGAATATGGAATGCCTGCTGCAGGCGATCCGCTCAAAGGGGCTGGAGCGTTCCTTTAAAATGCAGATACCAAAAGAAGTCTACGATGCTTTACAAAAGGAGATGGAAACGCAGTGATGCAGGATCAGACGATGAAAACAAGACCGGACAGGGTGCTGTCCATGCTGGGAATTGCTGCAAAGGCAGGTAAAATCGTGAGTGGCGAATTCGCAACAGAGCATGCGGTCAAGTCAGCAACCGCATATCTGGTAGTGATCGCAACGGATGCATCGGCAAACACTGCAAAAAAGTTTCGCGATATGACCAGCTTTTATGAGGTGCCCATCATTGCATACGGCACCAAAGAGACGTTGGGAGGCTGTATCGGCAAGGATTACCGCTCGTCACTCGCTGTGACGGATGAGAAACTGGCTGAGGCGGTAGAAAAGAAGTTGCAGACCCGGACAGAGGCGTGAAATGAAGTCCGGACTGAGAGAATATGATACACGGAGGTAGTTAGTTTATGGCAAAACGAGTATATGAACTTGCAAAGGAGATCGGTGTGGATAACAACTCACTGATAGAATTCCTGACAGATAATAATATTGCGGTCAAAAGTCATATGAGTAATCTGGATGACGATGCGATCGCAAAGGTAAAAAGTGATTTTAAAAAGCCCGCAGTAAAAGCTGCTCCGGAGCACAAGGCATCCGCGGAGGAGGAAAAGGGACCGGAGCGCCCGAAAAAGAAAGCGAGCATCACAGCGGTATTCAATCCGCAGAACAGTAAAAACATGAAGGATCGCAAGCCTGCGCAGAAGCGTCCGGCACGTCCGGCAGGAGAGAGACCCGCACGCCCGGCGCGTCCGGCAGGGGAACGACCCGTGCGTCCCGCACGCCCGGCTGGTGAGCGCCCGGCGCGTCCGGCAGGAGAGAGGCCTGTACGCCCCGCAGGGGAGCGCCCGGCGCGTCCCACAGGAGAGAGACCCGCGCGTCCCGCTGCTGAGCAGACGCATGTTGGCGGCGACCGCATGTTGGGCGAGCGTCCGACCCTGCGTCTGACCGGTGAGCGCGTAAACGTAGAGCAGCGTCCGAGCCGTCCTGCGCGTTCCGGCCGTGGAAATGACAACCGTCCAAACAGAGGTGATGGCAATGAGAAAAATGCGAGAATGGATCGCCGTGACCGCAAAGATAATCAGAATTATCGCGGTGGTTCCGATTATAATAAAGGTGATAGAGGTAACAATCGATTCAGTGGCAATCGCCAGGAAAAATCTGGCGGACAGCGATTCGACCGTGATTTAAACAAGTTTAACAAGGACTCTGCAAAGTCCGCACCCGATGAAGTGCGCACAAAGGAGAGCCGTGATAATAACCGAAAGAAAAACGGGAATAACAATAATAATACGAAGAAAGATTACGATAAGCTCGGCAGCAAGCGGCAGGAGCGTTTTGTAAATCTGGAGAAGCAGACCGGACACAAGAAGCGCAACGCAGTTCCCCAGCAGCCCGCTGCAAAAGAGGACGATACGATCAAGCAGATCACGCTGCCTGAGCATATGACGATCAAGGAGTTAGCCGACCGTATGAAGGTGCAGGCATCCGTGCTGATCAAAAAGCTGTTTTTAAAGGGACAGATGGTGACAGTCAATAACGATATCAGCTATGAGGAAGCGGAGGAGATCGCTTTAGAGTTCAACTTTATCGCTGAGCCGGAAGAAAAGGTAGATGTCATCGCCGAGCTGCTCAAGGAGGACGAGGAGGATGAAGCTACGATGGTATCGCGTCCGCCGGTTGTCTGCGTCATGGGTCATGTCGATCATGGTAAAACATCCCTGCTCGATGCGATCCGCCATACAAAGGTGACAGACAAAGAGGCAGGCGGTATCACACAGGCAATCGGAGCTTATATCGTGACTGCAAATGGTCAGAAGATCACATTTTTAGATACACCGGGTCATGAGGCGTTCACGGCGATGCGTATGCGTGGAGCCAATTCGACCGATATTGCGATTTTAGTCGTAGCTGCTGACGACGGCGTGATGCCGCAGACCGTAGAGGCGATCAACCATGCGAAAGCAGCCGGGGTCGAGATCATTGTCGCTATCAATAAGATCGATAAGCCCTCAGCCAACATCGATAAGGTAAAGCAGGAGTTATCCGAGTATGAGCTGATCCCCGAGGACTGGGGTGGCAGCACGATCTTCTGCCCGGTATCTGCACATACAAAGGAAGGTATCGATAACTTATTGGATATGATCCTTCTGACCGCAGAGGTATTGGAGCTTAAGGCGAATCCGAAGCGGAATGCGAGAGGTCTTGTCATCGAGGCACAGCTTGATAAGGGACGCGGAGCTGTCGCAACCGTTCTCGTACAGAAGGGAACATTAAAGGTCGGCCAGCCGATCGCCTGCGGAAGCAGCTACGGAAAGGTGCGTGCGATGATCGACGACAACGGCAAACGTGTCAAGGAAGCCGGACCGTCTACTCCGGTCGAGATCCTCGGACTGAACAATGTCCCGGATGCCGGTGAGACATTTGTCGCTATGGAATCAGAGAAAGAGGCAAAGGCGTTTGCCGAGACTTATATTTCCGAGAGCAAGAACAAGCTGATCGAGGAGACAAAGGCAAAGATGTCGCTCGACGACCTGTTTTCACAGATCCAGTCCGGAAATGTCAAGGAATTAAATATCATCGTAAAGGCAGATGTACAGGGCTCGGTAGAGGCAGTCAAGCAGTCACTCGTGAAGCTGTCGAACGAGGAGGTTGTTGTCAAGGTCATTCACGGTGGTGTCGGAGCGATCAACGAGTCCGATGTCATCCTTGCATCCGCATCCAACGCGATCATTATCGGATTCAACGTCAGACCCGACCCGATGGCAAAGGCGACCGCAGACCGCGAGGGCGTAGATGTCCGTCTGTACAAGGTCATTTACAATGCGATCGAGGACGTAGAGGCTGCGATGAAGGGTATGTTAGACCCGATCTTCGAGGAGAAGATCATCGGTCATGCGGAAGTACGCCAGATCTTCAAGGCATCCGGTGTCGGAAATATCGCAGGTTCCTATGTGCTTGACGGTGTTTTTGAGCGCGGCTGCAAGGTGCGCGTGACACGTGAGGGTGAGCAGATCTTTGAGGGCGAGCTTGCTTCACTGAAGCGTTTCAAGGATGATGTCAAAGAGGTTAAGACCGGTTATGAGTGCGGTCTGGTACTGGATGGATTTAACGATATTCAGGAACTGGATATCATCGAAGCATATAAGATGGTGGAGGTACCCCGCTAATTATGAGAAAAAACAGTATTAAAAATACGAGGATCAACGAGGAAGTGCATCGCGAGCTCTCGAATATTATACGAGGTGAGATCAAGGATCCCCGCATCCATCCCATGACAAGCGTCGTGGCGGTGGAGGTAGCGCCGGATCTCAAGACCTGCAAGGCATATATCAGTGTGCTGGGCGACGAGGAAGCACAGAAAAACACTTTGGCGGGTCTGCGCAGCGCAGAGGGCTATATCCGCCGCACACTGGCGAAAAATATCAATCTGCGCAACACCCCGGAGGTGAAATTTATCATGGATCAGTCGATCGCCTATGGCGTAAAAATGTCAAAGCTGATCGATGAGGTCAACCATAAAAAAGGTGAAGATCATGAAGAAAATTGATGAATTGCTGGATGGTATCACATCCGTGGCGATCGCCGGACATGTAAAGCCGGACGGAGACTGCGTCGGTTCTACACTGGCACTGTACAATTATATCAAAAATAATCATCCGGATATCGAAATATGCCTGTATCTGGAGCCGATCCCGAATCTGTTCCGCTTTCTGGCGCGTGCGGATGAGATCGTAAATGACTGCGGGCAGGCGCATGTCTATGACCTGTTTTTTGCACTCGATTGCGGTGATCGGGGACGGCTCGGTGAGGCGATCCGCTATTTTGACTGTGCAAGGCATACGGCATGCATTGATCATCATATCAGCAATCAGAGCTTTGCGGATGACAACCTGATCGTGCCTGATGCGAGCTCCGCCTCAGAACTGGTCTATGGGCTGTTAGACGAACAGAAGATCACAAAGGAGATCGCAGAATGCCTCTATGTAGGCATTATCCATGATACCGGTGTGTTCCAGTATTCCTGCACCTCATCAAAGACGATGAATATTGCAGGAAAGCTCATGGATAAAGGCATCGATTATCCGACGATCGTCGATAAAACATTTTTTGAAAAGACATTCGAGCAGAACCAGATTTTAGCCTGTGCACTGCTGAAGGCAAAGCGTTATTTTGGCGACCGCTGTATCGCCAGCGTGATCACCAAAGAGGACATGGACACCTACCATGCACTGCCGAAGCATCTCGAGGGCATAGTCGCACAGCTGCGCAGCACAAAGGGTGTAGATGTGGCGATCCTGTTGTATGAAAATGCGGATGGCAGCTACAAGGCATCCATGCGGACAAACGGAGTCGTAGATGTCGCTGCGATCTGTGGCAGACACGGAGGCGGCGGTCATGTGCGCGCTGCCGGGGCAACGCTGCACGGCGAACCGGAGCAGTTGTTAGGCATGCTGTTGGACGATGTCAGGGAGCAACTGGCAGACTAGGCAATGAAGGAATGGAACAGTTATGAATGGAATCATCAACGTATATAAGGAAGCCGGTTACACATCCTTTGATGTAGTGGCAAAGCTGCGTGGGATTCTGCGTGAGAAAAAGATCGGTCATACCGGAACCCTAGACCCGGAGGCGACCGGCGTGCTGCCGGTGTGCATCGGCAATGCGACAAAGGTCTGCGCACTTCTGACCGACAAGGATAAGGTATATGAAGCAGTATTATGTCTCGGCATCACGACAGATACGCAGGATGCGACAGGCACCGTACTGAGCGACCGCAGCGGACAGGCGGCGTGTCTGGACGAACAGACCGTTCGTGATGCTATCATGGATTTTGTTGGCAGCTATGAGCAGATTCCACCGATGTATTCAGCGTTAAAGGTCGGCGGCAGGAAGCTATGCGATCTGGCGCGCGAGGGCATCGAGGTCGAGCGAAAGGCGCGTACTGTGCAGATCTATGAGATTGAAATCCTGCGGATCGACCTTCCCCATGTGACGATGCGGGTGCATTGCTCAAAGGGCACCTACATCCGTACCCTGTGTGCGGATATCGGTGAGCGGCTCGGAGTCGGCGGCATGATGAAGTCACTGATCCGTACCCGTGTGAGCTGTTTTTCACTCGAAGCTGCACATACGCTCGCACAGATCGAGGAGTACCGCGACTGTGGGCGGCTCGGAGAGCTCCTGCTGCCGGTGGACGGCGTGTTTGACAGCCTGCCCCGGTTACAGATCTCATCATCCGCCGAAGCACAGAAAAAGCTGCGCAACGGCAACCGTCTGGAAAGGGCAGATCTGACAGGTGATGCCAACGGCGTATCATCCGGCTGCCGCGTCTATGATGCGGACGGCAGATTTTGCGGTATCTATGAATGGGATGATGTGCGCGGCGATTATAAGTGCAAAAAAATGTTTTTGTAACAGTAGCATAAGTAGCATAGAAAAATAGGGATATACCAATGATTTGTTTGCAGGAAATAGAACAATTTCATATCAGTGAGCCGACCGCACTCACGATCGGCAAATTTGACGGGCTGCACAGAGGACACGAGGAACTGATCCGGCGGCTGCTGCAAAAGCAGGAACGGGGCTTGAAGGCGGTGACGTTTACCTTTGACATTCCCCCGAAACAGCTCACAGAGGGCGATGGGATGCGACTGTTGTCCACAAATGCAGAAAAACGAGCGCTCTTTGAGGAACGCGGCATGGACTATCTGCTACAATGTCCGTTCACACCGGAGATCATGAGCATGGAGCCGGAAAGATTCGTGGAGTGGATCGTTGGCGCGCTCAATGTCAAAAGCATTGTCGTCGGCGAGGACTGCGGCTTTGGACATAACAGGCGGGGCGATCATAAGCTGCTCGCGCAGTTGGCACCGGAGTACGGCTTTGAGCTGGAGGTCGTCAAAAAGTTGCAGTTTGACGGCAGGGATATCAGCAGTACCTATATCCGCGAAGAGATCCAGAAGGGAAATATGGAAACCGCGGCGATGCTGCTCGGCCATCCGTATTCGATTGACGGGACGGTGGAGACCGGCAATCAGATCGGGCGCACGATCGGCATTCCCACAGCGAATATCGTGGCAGAGCCGGACAAGCTGCTGCCGCCGTTCGGTGTGTATGCATCGTCCATTGACTTTGAGCATGAGCGCTACTACGGAATCGCGAATATCGGCAGAAAGCCGACGATCAAGCCCAAGCATGGCGATCAGAATCCGGTCGGGGTCGAGATGCATATTTTGCATTTCCATAAAGATATTTATTGTGAACCGGTACGGATCTCCTTTCATGCGTTCGAGCGCCCGGAAGTAAAATTTGATTCAATTTCGGACTTGCAGGCGCAGATTGAAAGGGATATAGTATTTAGTGAGCGGTATTTTGATAAAATTCAGCGATAAAATTCCGGCAGGATAGCAAAAGAGGAGTAACTATGAGCTTAATTTTAACATTGATGGGCGGTCTCGGTCTGTTTTTATTCGGTATGAATTTCATGAGTCAGGGATTGCAGAAGGCTGCGGGTGCAAAGCTGCGTTCCGTATTGACAGCCATCTCGAAAAACAAGTATATCGGCGTGCTGTTTGGTGCGCTGTTTACCGCGATCATACAGTCGTCCGGTGCGACGACGGTTATGGTCGTCACGTTTGTAAACGCGGGACTGATGGAGCTGACACAGGCAGTCGGCATTATATTCGGTGCCAATATCGGTACGACGATCACGGCACAGCTCGTTTCGTTCAATCTGACTGCGATCGCACCGGTGATTCTGTTTGTCGGTGTCGTAATGTTTTTATTTATGAAAAAACCGATCTTTAAAAAGATCGGAGAGGTTGTGATCGGCTTCGGTGCACTGTTTATGGGTATCAGCATGATGTCCGGTTCGATGCAGCAGTTAAATGATTATCCGGCCGTTATCAATACGCTGTCGCGGCTGACGAATCCGGTGCTGGCAATTATAGTCGGTCTGATCATCACAGTGATCGTACAGAGCTCGTCTGTAACCGTCAGTGTTTTGTTGCTGATGGCAGGACAGGGTCTGGTTTCACTGCCGGTCTGCTTCTATTTCATCCTCGGATGTAATATCGGTTCCTGTACACCGGCGGTCATGGCAGCGATGGATGCTAAAAAGGACGCGAAACGCGCCGCACTCATCCATGTGCTGTTCAACGTGTTCGGCATGGTCATTATCTCGATCATACTGATCTTTGCGATGGAGCCGTTTACAGCATTTATCAATGCGATCTCCGGAGGCGACATCAAGCGGAGCGTGGCAAATACGGATACGATCTACAAGGTATTCCAGACCATTATCTTTTTACCGGTAACTACACAGTTTATCAAGCTGGTGAACCGTCTGATTCCCGGAAACGATGTCAAGCAGGAGGGCTTTTCACTGCAGTATATCAATATGACAACGGTATTCTCACCGACTGCTGCGATCGTTGAGGCGATGCAGGAGATCAGCCGCATGGGAAGAAAGGCAGAGCAGAATCTGCAGGTTGCGATGGAGGCATTTTTTGACGGGGATCAGTCGAAGATCGATCAGGTCTATCAGACAGAAAAATATATCGATTACCTGAGTCATGAGATCACCGATTATCTCGTTGATGTCAACCAGAGACAGTTGCCGGTTGCCGACAGCCAGAAGATCGGCGGTCTGTTCCACGTTGTCAACGATATTGAGCGAATCGGCGACCATGCGGAAAATATCGCGGATGCAGCAGTCCGTATGAGGGAACAGAATCTGGCATTTTCAAAGAAAGCGACAAAAGAGATTCAGGATATGTTTGAGCTGGATATGCGTATTCTGACCAGTGCGATGGAAATGTTTGAGAACGAGGACAATTCCCATATGCAGGAGATCCTCGGGATCGAGGAGGAGGTTGACCAGATGGAGATCGAGCTTCAGAACGCCCATATCCGCCGTATGGCAAAGGGCAAGTGCTCGCCGGAGTCCGGTCTGGTCTTTACGGATCTCGTGACAGGCTTGGAGCGAATCGCGGATCATGCGACCAATATCGCGTTTGCACTCACAAATTCTACAGATCAGTAACCGTTGCCTGTCGAAATATGCGATATAATTATTGTAACAGTTCAGCCCGCGCCATTCGCAAAGACGCCTGACGGCGTTTTCCCACTGCTGCGCAGTTAACTTTGCTCATCATCGGGCGCTCCCCTCATCACCCACAAAATATGCTCATTCATGCAAGCATAATTCGCACATTTTTGTGGGTGATGGCTGAACTGTTGCTAATTATTACAGAATTATTACAGAATGATTGACATGTGACAAACATGTTGCTATAATGATTAACACAGATAACAGTAGATGCTATTGTCTACTGTTATTTTTTTGAGCATCGAAATTATTCGGTCGTTTGATTGATAGACAGGAGGCATATATGGAATCCAATTATGTGAATCTGAAAAAATTCAGCTTTGTTTGTGCATCCGTTCTCGGAACGGCATTATTTTGTGCATCACCGCAGGACACTTACGCGGCGGCACATGCAGGCATGTCGGCAGTGATTTCCAGTTACCTGAACCAGACAGAGGGACTGACGGTCGCAAACAGCGACATTTCTTTATCGCGTGCGGCATTGCAGGACGACAGTGCAGACGAGACGGACACAGAAGCAGCAGAGGATACAAAAGATACAGATGATACAGATGACGACACCTTTTGCGGATACACCAATCTGGGACTTGCCAATGTAGACAATTACCTGAATATCAGGGCGTCGGCGGATGAGTCCTCCGATCTGGTCGGAAAGATGCCGGCTGGCGCAGGCTGCGAGGTATATGAAAAGGAAAACGGCTGGTATCACATCAAATCCGGAAAAGTCGACGGCTATGTATCAGCAGATTACCTGCTGACCGGAAAAAAAGCAAAGAAAAAGGCGAAAGAATATATCAAGGAAGTAGCGACTGTCACGACAACGACACTGTTTGTCCGTGAGAAGCCCAATACAGACTGTGCAGTCATCACAATGGTTCCGATCGATGAGGAACTGACCGTATTAAAAAAGGTAGACGATGGCGCATGGTACAAGGTCGAGATCGACGATGAGGAAGGCTATGTGAGCGGCGAGTTTGTAGAGATCTCGCAGAAGCTCCCCAAAGCGATGACGATCTCCGAGGTCAAATACGGACAGGGTGTATCGGATGTCCGCGTTGATCTGGTACAGTATGCACTCCAGTTTGTCGGCAATCCGTATGTCTGGGGTGGTACAAGCCTGACTAATGGTGTGGACTGCTCAGGCTTCACGATGCAGATTTATGCAAAATATGGTATTTATTTACCGCACTCCTCACGTGCGCAGCCGAGCTGCGGACGCACGATCAGCTCATCAGAGGCACAGCCGGGAGATCTGTTCTTCTATGGCAGCGGCGGCAGTATCAATCACGTAGCGATTTATATTGGTGGTGGCCGTGTCGTCCACGCCAGCAACCACAGGGACGGTATCAAGATCTCGAATGCATTTTACCGCACACCATTGAAGGTGGTCAGCTATTTATAAGAGAAAGTACAGAAAGCAGGCAGTTTGTATAAGCTGCCTGTTTTTTATTGTAAAATTATTGTAAATTTTTACAAAACAACTAGCGTTTGTTGAGAAAATTTGTTAAATTAGTATAAAAGGGTGATTACGCGCCATAACACCCGGGGGAATGCGCGGCGCGATCAAATAATCGCAAAGGAGAAGTAAATCTATGGTAGAGCAAAGCTATTATGAGAAAGCAGATGCGATCATTGGGGAACATGGTGCAAATCCGTCTGCTTTGATCCCAATCATTCAGGATATTCAGAGCGAATATCGCTATCTGCCACCGGAATTGTTGTCATATGTTGCTGAAAAGATCGGCATCACGGAGGCAAAGGCATATGGGGTAGCCACATTTTATGAGAATTTTTCGTTTGAGCCAAAGGGAAAATATGTGATCAAGGTATGTAATGGTACTGCCTGTCATGTGCGTAAATCCATTCCGATTCTGGAGCGTCTGTATACGGAATTAGGTTTATCCAAGGATAAGGTGACGACGGATGACATGCTGTTTACGCTGGAAACCGTATCCTGTCTGGGAGCCTGCGGACTGGCACCGGTACTCACGGTCAATGACAAGGTCTATCCGTCCATGACACCGGATGCGGCTGCAGAGCTGATTCAGCATTTGAGAGACGAAAAATAGGATAATGGGGAGGAAATTATGCAGAAGGTAGAAAACAGAGAGATTCTGAACAATTTGCGGGATGCCAAGGGGCAACAGATCGCGCAGAGCAGATGCCGCATTTTAATCTGTGCCGGTACCGGCTGTCTGGCGGGCGGTTCCGGTGAAGTATATGAGAAAATGTGTGAGCTGGTGGCAAACGAGCCGGATGTGGAAGTAGAGTTTGGCGCAGAGATCGCACATGGCGACGGACCGATCGAGATCAAAAAGAGCGGCTGCCACGGCTTTTGTGAGATGGGACCGCTCATGCGCATCGAGCCGATGGGCATTTTGTATACAAAAGTCAAGCTGGAGGACTGTGAGGCGATCTTTGAGCGCACGGTCAAGCATGGGGATGTGATCCGGCATCTGCTGTACAAGCAGAACGGCATCGAGTATCAGAAGCAGGAGGAGATTCCGTTTTATAAAAAACAGACCCGTCTTGTGCTCGAAAACTGCGGTCATATCGATGCGGAGCATATTGAGGAATCAATCGCACACGGCGGTTATCAGGCACTCGCGAAGGTGTTATTCGACATGACACCGGATCAGGTGGTCAACGAGATCTTAGAGTCCAATCTGCGTGGACGCGGAGGCGGAGGCTTCCAGACCGGATATAAATGGAAACAGGTGGCGAGACAGCCGGAAAAGATCCGTTATGTCGTATGTAACGGTGATGAGGGAGATCCGGGAGCGTTTATGGATCGCAGTATCATGGAGGGCGATCCGCATAAAATGATCGAGGGTATGATGATCGCAGCCTATGCGGTAGGTGCACAGGAGGGTTATATCTATGTGCGCGCCGAGTACCCGTTAGCGATCAGCAGACTGAAAAAAGCGATACAGGATGCCGAGCAGTGGGGCTTGCTCGGTGAGCATGTCATGGGAACCAATTTCAGCTTCCGGCTGCATATTAACCGAGGTGCGGGCGCGTTCGTATGCGGCGAGGGCAGTGCCCTGACCGCTTCGATTGAGGGAAACCGCGGCATGCCGCGTGTCAAGCCGCCGCGTACTGTAGAACAGGGTCTGTTTGAAAAACCGACAGTGCTCAACAACGTAGAAACATATGCCAATGTGCCGATGATTATTTTAAAGGGCGCAGCATGGTACAAGACGATCGGGCCAGAGAACAGCCCCGGAACAAAGGCATTCGCGCTGACCGGAAGTGTGAAAAATACAGGTCTGATCGAGGTGCCGATGGGAACGACGCTGCGGGAGGTCATTTTTGATATCGGTGGCGGCATCAAGGGAGCTGCTGACTTTAAGGCAGTCCAGATCGGAGGACCTTCGGGTGGCTGTCTGATCACGCCGCATTTGGATATCAGCCTGGACTTTGACTCGCTCAAAAAGATGGGCGCGATGATCGGCTCCGGCGGACTCGTGGTTATGGACAGCAATACGTGTATGGTAGAGGTCGCACGCTTCTTCATGAATTTTACACAGAACGAGAGCTGTGGCAAATGTGTTCCGTGCCGGGAGGGTGCCAAGCGGATGCTGGAGATTTTAGAGCGCATCGTTGCCGGTAACGGGGTATTGGAGGATCTCGGTTTACTTGAGGAGCTGGCAACCATGATTACGGAGACTGCCCTATGCGGACTCGGAAAGAGCGCGGCGCTGCCGGTCATGAGTACGTTAAAATTATTCCGCGACGAATATATCGAGCATGTCGTAGATAAAAAATGCGCATCGCATACATGTAGTGCACTTCGCCGTTTCGTGATCAGTGCGCAGCTGTGTAAGGGCTGTTCCAAGTGTGCGAGAAACTGTCCGGTGGGAGCGATCTCCGGCAAGATCAAGGAGCCTTTTGTCATTGATGATGCGGTATGTATCAAATGTGGTGCCTGCGAGAGCAACTGTGCCTTCGGTGCCATCCATGTAGAAGCATAAGGAGGGGAAAACGTGAGCGCAGAAAATAAACAGGCAACGAAATATATTACGATAAATAACCGGAAAATTCCTTTTACGGATGAGAAAAATGTGTTATCCATCATCCGCAAGATCGGTATTGATCTGCCGACCTTTTGTTATCATTCCGAGCTGTCCACCTACGGTGCGTGCCGTATGTGTGTGGTGGAGGATGACAGGGGGCGTGTGTTCGCATCCTGCTCGGAGGTACCGCGTGACGGCATGGTGATCTATACGAATACACCCAAGCTGCAGCACCATAGAAAAATGATTCTCGAGCTGCTGCTGGCTTCCCATTGCAGGGATTGTACGACCTGCCGCGAAAACGGTGTGTGTACACTCCAGAAGCTGGCACAGCAGTTAGGCGTAGATAAAGTACGTTTCCCGAATACAAGGGAGCAGCTTCCGGTAGACGACTCTTCAAACTGCATTTTTGTCGATCCGAATAAATGTATTTTATGCGGTGACTGCGTGCGTACCTGCGAGGAGATACAGGGACTCGGTATTTTGAGCTTTACACACCGCGGCTCGCAGATGCGTGTCACACCTGCATTCAACAAACCGATGGCACAGACGGACTGTGTCGGCTGCGGACAGTGCCGTGTCGTATGTCCGACCGGAGCTATCACGATCAAGTCCAATGTACATGCCGTGTGGGAGGTCGTATCTGACCGGAGTAAACGCGTCGTTGTACAGATCGCACCGGCAGTGCGTGTGGCGATCGGTGACAGCTTTGGACTGCCGAAGGGTGAAAATGCGATCGGCAGGCTCGTCGCAGCCTTGCGGCGCATGGGCTTTGATGAGATCTACGACACGAATTTTGGCGCGGATCTCACAGTCATGGAAGAATCAAAGGAACTGGTAGAGCGTCTGGAATCGGGCGAAAATCTGCCGTTATTTACATCATGCTGCCCTGGCTGGGTAGCCTTCTGTGAGAAAAGGCATCCGGAATACCGCAAGCATATCTCTACCTGCCGTTCACCGCAGGAGATGTTCGGAGCGCTGATCAAGGAAGAAGCCCGCACAAAGCATGAAGTGGCGCTTTCCAAGGGTGAGCCTGCGGACGAGCGTGAGACGATCGTTGTATCAATCATGCCCTGTACCGCAAAAAAGAACGAGATCGTGCGTCCGGAGCATTTTACGGACGGTGTACAGAATGTAGACTTTGTGCTGACGACAGTGGAAGTGACCCGGATGATCCAAGAAGCAGGTATCGATCTGGCGCAGATGCCCTCGGAGGCTTTAGATATGCCGTTTGGACTGTCGTCCGGTGCGGCAGTGATCTTCGGGGTCACGGGAGGCGTAACCGAGGCAGTATTACGCCGTCTCGTAAACAGCAGCAGGATCGAGGATCTCGAGGAGATCAGCTTTACCGGAGTACGCGGCATCGACGGCGTGAAAGAAGCGACCGTGACACTCGGTGAGCGCGAGGTGCGGATCGCAGTCGTCAACGGACTCAAGTGTGCGGATGAAGTGCTAAAGCAAATGAAGGCTGGCGAGGTTTCCTATGATTTCGTGGAGGTCATGGCATGTAAGCGCGGCTGTATCACCGGAGGAGGACAGCCGACACCGATCGGGCCGCGTACCAAGAAAGCACGCTTTGACGGCATGTATGACATTGATCAGGCAGCCCAGATCAAGCTCTCAAACGAGAATCCGTTTATCAAGACGTTGTATGACGGCATCTTAAAGGGTAGGGAACACAAGCTGCTGCATAATGAGTCATATTCAGAGTGCCGCTGAAATTAGTGAACAAACGCAGACTCAAGGGGTGTAGTCAATGACTACACCCCTTTTTCTAAAAAGGAGTGTGTCACATTTGTGCTTTTAGGATCGTTATATAAGTATACTGGCTGGCGAAAAGTATGGTATGGGCTATGGATACAATGAGTGTTGGCAATGAGCAGTACCAGCCGGGATGCACTGCAAAACGATATGATAAGTACACGACAGAGGAATCAAAGGGAACATAAATGTTATTAGATCGGGTACTCTTGGATATAGAGGAAGAAAAACAAAAATTTGTATCTTTATATAAAAACTACAAACAGACCATGTATTATGTTGCGTATAAGATTCTGAAAAATGCGCATTCTGCTGAGGATGCAGTGCATCAGGCATTTTTGCGCGTCATTGATCATCTGGAGCAGATCGATGAGACAAATGCGTCAAAGACAAAAGGGTTTCTCGTAGTCATTACGCAGCATATTGCGATCGACCATTATCGTAGGCGAAAACGTGAATATCTCACGGATTTTTCGGATCAGGAACCGATTGTCACGGAGGCTGGATCTGATCCTGCGGCGTGTGTAGATACAGATCTGATTGTACAGGCATTGTTAAAGCTGCCTGTCAATGATTCCGCAATTTTGCGTCTTAAATATGAACATGGTTATAGCAGTGCGGAGATCGCAGCGATACTGGATCTGACGGAGACGGCTGTGCGTAAGCGTATTTCACGTGCAAAAAAGCGGCTGGCAAAGCTGTTAGCGGAAGGCGGTACAGATAGTAACTAATGTTGTATACAGAGAGTACGATTACACTTGCCTGCAATGAAAAAATCGCTGCTGATGCAAAACTCATTGCAGCTATGGGAATGGGAAGAATATGAAAATATACAGAGCAAAAGACTATGAAGATATGAGCAGAAAGGCAGCAAACATTGTCTCTGCACAGATCATTATGAAACCGACATGTGTGCTTGGACTGGCAACCGGTTCTACGCCGATTGGTCTATACAGGCAGTTGGTCAATTGGTATCATAAGGGTGATCTGGATTTTTCGGAGGTTCGTACCGTGAATCTGGATGAATATAAGGGGCTGAACCGTGAAAATGACCAAAGCTACTATTACTTTATGCATCAGAATCTGTTCGACCATGTGAATATCAAGGCTGGAAATACGCATCTGCCGGACGGTATGGAAGCGGATTCTGAAAAAGAATGCGCAAGATATACGGAGTTGATCCGCTCTATGGGTGGCATAGATCTGCAGCTTCTCGGTATCGGACATAACGGTCATATCGGATTCAATGAGCCTGCAGATGAATTTTGGAAGCAGGTGCATTGCGTAGATCTGACCGGGTCAACGATCGAGGCAAACAAGAGATTTTTTGCATCAGCAGATGATGTGCCGCGGCAGGCGTATACGATGGGTATCCAGACGATCATGCAGGCAAAGAAGATTCTAGTTGTTGCCAATGGTGAAGAAAAGGCTGATATTGTACAGCAAGCATTTTTCGGGTCGATTACCCCGCAGGTGCCGGCATCGGTACTGCAGCTACATGGCGATGTGACACTGGTAGCCGATGAAGCTGCACTCAGCAAGATTTTAAGTAACTGATATGAGGGTGTAAAATCATGATCATAAAGGATGCAAATATATTTACGCCGGACAACCGGTTTGTAAAGGGCAGTATCGCTGTGGAAAATGGCAGATTTGTCAGTATAGCAGAACAACCGGAGTATACTGGGAAGGTCATAGAGGCAGAGGGCTTGTATATGATCCCGGGACTGGTGGATATTCATTTCCACGGC
Organism: Oscillospiraceae bacterium; assembly: GCA_963640395.1. GTDB lineage: Bacteria > Bacillota > Clostridia > Lachnospirales > Lachnospiraceae > W0P33-017. Next base: position 17,911 of record CAVHZH010000007.1, on the reverse strand, counting down.
TGCATGGGTGCAGATATGTGTGATGGCACAGAGGAAGCACTCAATGTGATCACGCAATATGAGGCTTCGGTCGGAGTGACCAGTATATGTCCCGCCACGATGACAATTCCCAAGGATGAGCTGTCAGCAGTCATGAAAAATGCCGGTGCGTATGCTTATCATGGAGGTGCGCATCTTGTCGGCATCAACATGGAAGGACCGTTTATCAGCCCCGCGAAAAAGGGCGCACAGGCAGATAAAAATATCATGCATTGTGACTATGAATATTTTAGCCAGCTTCAGGATGCTGCAGGTGGTCTGATCAAGCTGGTGGATATTGCACCGGAGGAAGCCGGAGCGATGGAGTTTATTGACCATGTGAAGGGAACGGTTGTCGTATCATTGGCGCATACAGCATCAGATTATGATACGGCGATGGAAGCAATCGCACATGGGGCATCCCATGCGACGCATTTATATAATGCGATGCCGCCGCTGAACCACCGGAATCCGGGTGTGATCGGAGCAGTCAGGGATTCAGGCAACTGTCATGCGGAGCTGATCTGTGACGGTGTGCATATCCATCCGTCAGTGATCCGCGCGACATTTGCAATGTTTGGCGCCAAGCGGATGATCCTGATCAGCGACAGTATGAGAGCAACGGGTCTTAACAATGGTGAGTATACATTGGGAGGACAGCCTGTGACCGTAAAAGGCAATCTGGCAACATTGCATGATGGCACCATTGCCGGATCTGCAACAAATCTGATGGACTGCATGCGTTTTGCCGTGAAGCATGCCGGACTTCCGCTGGAGACCGCTGTGATGTGCGCAACAGCAAATCCGGCAAAGGAGATTGGCATATTTGATGAGGTTGGAAGCATTTCTGTCGGTAAAAGGGCTGATTTTGTGCTTCTCGATCAGGATTTAAACCTTGCAGGGGTATACATTGATGGAAAGGAGTTTGTATGTTAGGTTTTTTAAAGGGAAAAAATAAAGAGAAGGTGATCTATTCGCCGTGTAAGGGAAAGGTAGTACCGCTTACGGAGGTTCCGGATCCTACATTCGCAGAAAAAGTCTTGGGAGACGGGTTCGCCGTAGTCCCTTCGGAGGGAAAGGTATATGCGCCCGCGGACGGCGAGGTGACAATGGTGTTTGACACACTTCACGCTGTAACGATCACGACCGCCCACGGAACCGAGCTTCTGATCCATATCGGACTGGATACAGTGACACTAAAGGGTAAGCCGTTTACAACGCATGCAGCAGCTGGTGAACAGGTAAAAAAAGGCGATCTGCTCATGGACGTAGATCTGGAGCAGATTCAGGCAGCCGGATTAAATATCATTACTCCGGTTCTAATCTGCAATACAGATGACTATAGTGATATCAATATTCTGAAAGAGGGTGATGTATCGCCTGATGATCAGGTTCTGAAGATCTCGTGATCGTTCGGACGCTACCAAAGAACTAAATTGGACTCGATCCAAATTAGTATAAAGTAAAAAGGAGGAGAAAGTATGAAATTTCTTCAAAAATTGGGAAAGGCGTTAATGCTTCCCGTGGCAGTACTTCCTATCTGTGGTATCCTCATGGGTCTTGGTTACTTCCTGTGTCCTGCAACTATGCAGGGTGGTGATATCTCAGGTGCAGCAAACCTGATTGGTCTGTTTCTGGTTAAAGCCGGTGGCGCTTTAATTGATAACATGGCAATCCTTTTTGCAATCGGTGTTGGTGTCGGTATGTCAGAGAAAAATGACGGTACCGGTGCAATCGCAGCCCTTGCTTCATGGCTGATGATCACAACACTTCTGTCTACTGGATTTGTTACAACGATCATGCCGTCTATCGCTGACAATGCTACCAAGACATTGGCATTTGATAAGATTGCGAACCCGTTTATCGGTATTTTAGCCGGTATTATCGGTTCTGCGTGCTACAACAAATTCAAGGATACAAAGCTTCCGGACTGGTTATCATTCTTCAGCGGCAAGCGCTGCGTAGCAATCATTGCAGGCATTGTATCTATTCTGGCTTCTGTTGTATTGCTGTTTGTATGGCCGTTGCTGTTCGGCGCGCTGGTTGCTCTCGGTAAAGCAATCGTTGGTATGGATGTTGTAGGTGCAGGTATCTATGCATTCTTAAACCGTTTATTGATCCCTACCGGATTACATCACGCATTAAACAACGTATTCTGGTTTGATACGATCGGACTTGGTGATCTGCAGCACTTCTGGGCAGGCGAGACTTCCGCTGATGTAACATGGAGTCTGGGAATGTATATGTCAGGCTTCTTCCCTTGTATGATGTTCGGTATCCCCGGTGCAGCATGCGCAATGATCAAATGCGCAAAGCCTGAGAAGAAGAAGGTAGCCATCGGACTGATAGCTTCTGCAGCAGTATGTTCTTTCATCTGTGGTGTAACAGAGCCGTTTGAGTTTGGATTTATGTTCTTAGCTCCCGGATTATACGTGATCTATGCTTTACTTTATGGCATTTTCACGATGATTACAGTAGCGCTTGGCTTCCGTGCAGGCTTCTCCTTCTCGGCAGGTGCCATGGACTTACTGTTCTCATCTTCCCTGCCTGCAGCAGCAAAGACAATACTCATCATTCCTCTTGGCATTGCTGCTTTCATAGTATTCTACTTCGTATTCCTTTTCGCTATCAGGAAATGGGATCTCAAGACTCCCGGTAGAGAGGATGACGATATCGAGTCAGAGAAGAAGGTAGTGCTGGCAAGTGATGACTACACAACTATCGCAAAGAAAATTCTTGAAGGATGCGGTGGAAAAGAGAACATCGCAAGCATCGACAACTGTGTGACCAGACTGAGACTGGAAGTAAAGGATATGACAAAGGTTCATGATAAGGTCATCAAATCAGCAGGTGTTGCAGGCGTTGTCAAGCCCGGTAAGACATCTGTACAGGTTATCGTAGGAACTAAGGTTCAGTTTGTGGCTGACGCATTTTCAAAGCTTTGCGAATGATGAATAGGTTATTCTATTCCCATCTTCGACACTGAAAGAAAAATATAGTGGCAGGATCCCTTGATTTTACTTGGGTTCTGCCACTTTCATACGTCTCAGCAGCAGGTTCTGCCCGCCTGCCGATACCGGCTGGGTGGGCATCCTTTTTGTCGGCGGAACACCTTTGTATAATAGTTGGAGTCATTAAAGCCGGTTAAATTCGCGATTTCCGTTATGGAATAGTTGGTAGTCGTCAGATATTCCACACTTTTTTCGATCCGGTATCTGGCAATAAAATCAAAAAGTGAGATCTGCATATATTTTTTAAATAACCGCGAGCATTCGCTGCGGCTGACATGGATCGAGCCGGAAATTGCTTCTAATGTCAGGTCGGAAGCGTAGTTCGCTTCGATATACGAAATGATGCTGCGGATTCTGTCATAGGTTTTCTTGTCGTGGGCGGTTTCGTCGGCGCAGGGCTCCGTGTTCAAAAATAACAGCTTCCAAAAAGCCTGTAACCTGCAAATCATGTCCAGCTCATAGACCGGAGCTTTTTCGGATTCAAGCTGTGTGATTTCCGTAAGTATAGTGATGACATCCCCATGCCAGTCCGCAGACCGGTCAAAATGAAGGGCGGACAGCATCTGGTTCCGGATGACCGGTTTGACATATTTTGTATAGACCGCACTGTTTTCGTAACCGTAAACCAGCTTCGGGTCAAAGGTGACTGACAGATATTCGCAGTCCTGATTTTCAAGCATGGCTCCGGTATGTAAGGTGCTGCTGTTTCCAAACAATGCCTGTCCCTTGCTTAATACAAAAGAGTGGTTGTTTACGCGGTAGAGCATCGTTCCTTTTGTGATGAGCGTGAGTTCGATTTCCGGATGCCAATGCCAGAGAAAAGCCCCGGACTCATATTTCGACAGCTTTTCCCGGCTGATCAGAAACGGAAAATGATAATTGCCATGCTCTTTTAATTCTTTTTGAAACTGATTTGTCCGTATCTGCATTTTCTGCACCTCATTTCATTCTGATCTGCAATATATTCCCGATATCCAAAAGAATTTTACCATAATTATAACGTACAATCAATATATTACCTGTTTTGCACAAAAATATTAAGGCTGAAAATAATTACATGCGTATAATGTGAATCAGATGCAAAAACAGATCGCAGTGAAGGAGGCACATATGAAAACACCGAAGCAGGATATATTGAACATGGTATATGGAGAAACAGAAAGACAGCGGAAACGTTATGAGCATTTAAGCCAAAGGTATACAGAGACCTTTGGAACATCACAGATGGAATTTTTTACGGCACCGGGCAGGACGGAGATCATCGGAAATCATGTAGATCATAATGGCGGAAAAGTATTGGCAGCAAGCATTGACATGGATACGATCGCAGCCGCATATCCGAATGATTCACAGACGATAGAGATCGTCAGCGAGGGATATCAGGACAGAAGCATCATAGATCTCGCGCATCTGGATGTTGTTCACTCGGAAGGGGATACGGCTTCACTGGTGGCTGGGATGGCCAAGGCTGTCAGGGAAGCTGGTTATCGGATCGGCGGTTTTTTTGCATATGTCACAACCGATGTGATATTTTCGGCAGGAGTAAGCTCCTCGGCTTCGTTTGAGATGCTGTTCTGTTCAATAGTAAATTTCTTTTTTAATCCTGAAAACCGGATGAGCCCGGTTACATATGCAAAAATCGGACAATTCGCAGAAAATCGGTACTGGGGCAAAGCCTCCGGTCTGATGGATCAGATGGCTTGCGCGGTCGGCGGAACGATTCTGTTGGATTTCAAAGACGATGTTGAATATGAAAAAGTCAATTTCGATTTCGAGCGTCTGGGCTATCGGCTCATCATCGTAAATACAGGAAAAGGGCATGCAGATTTAAGCAGGGAATACAGTGAGGTTCCGGAGGAAATGAGCCGGGTCGCCGGACTGCTCGGCTGTGCAAGACTTTGTGAGACAAATCTGAAAACACTTTGCGGACAGCTGCCAAGGCTCGGCGGACAACTCGCAAATGACCGCGCGGTTTTGCGGGCAATCCATTTCTTTGAGGAAAATGGGCGCGTTGCGGATCTGATGCATGCGATTGACACACAGGATACACACCAGATCTTGCAGCTTATCACAGAGTCCGGTGATTCCTCGTGGAAGCTGCTGCAGAATTGCTATGCGGTTTCTGATTACAGGGAGCAGAAGGTGACGCTTGTGCTCGCATTGACGGAGCTGTTTCTAAAACAGATCGGTGACGGATGCTGCCGAGTACATGGCGGCGGATTCGCAGGTGTCATTATGTCTGTGATACCAGCGCGGCTTGCGGATGCCTACATACAGTACATATCTGCCTATGTCGGAGCAGATGCGGTCTATCCGATGCGCATACGGCAGACCGGGGCGGTACATCTGGATGCAGAAGTCTTATAACAAAAACGGGCATCGTTACCGGAAAAAAACATTGCATTCTATTTTTAGTTATGGTATAGTATTGGGGTATGAGTAAACAGCCATATATTCGGTTTGACGGACACTCCGACCGCTTACTGAATATCCGGCGATTCTATTTTAAGGAGGAAACAAAGATGTTAGCAAAAGACCAGAAGTCAGCAATCATCGCTGAGTATGGCAAGACCCCCACAGACACAGGTTCACCTGAGGTTCAGATCGCATTACTGACCACTCGTATCAATGAGCTGAACGAGCACTTAAAGGTACATGCAAAGGATCACCACTCTCGCAGGGGTCTGTTAAAGATGGTAGGACAGAGACGTCGTTTACTGGCTTACTTAAAGGAGAAGGATATCGAGCGTTATCGTTCTCTGATTGAGCGTTTAGGACTCAGAAAATAAACTTTGGAATAGGGCGGAATTTTTTTCCGCTCTATTTTAAGTTGCCATGCATCTGCGGGAGCTGTCGGCGGCAGGCTTCGCAGGTGATCAACACGGCAGATGACGATTCCGAGACCACTGAAAAGTACAAAAGCCTTTTGTTTTTTTCAGTAGTTTCGGGAACATCTGCCTTCACAAATCATTTTCAATTATTATTTTTCATGAAGGAGAACACCTATGTACAAGAGTTATTCGATTGAGCTCGGCGGCAAGACACTGACCGTAGATATTGGCAGAGTCGCAGCTCAGGCAAACGGTGCAGCGCTGATGAAGTACGGTGAGACAACTGTATTATCTACAGCTACTGCATCCGAAAAACCCCGTGACGGCATCGACTTTTTCCCTCTGAGTGTAGAGTTTGAGGAAAAAATGTATGCAGTTGGCAAGATCCCCGGAGGATTTAACAAGAGAGAGGGAAAGGCATCTGAAAATGCAGTCCTGACCTCACGTGTGATCGACCGCCCGATGCGTCCGTTATTCCCGAAAGACTACCGCAATGATGTGACCTTGAATAACATGGTTATGAGCGTAGACCCCGAGTGCAGACCGGAGATCGTCGCTATGTTAGGCGCAGCGATCGCCACCTGTATTTCTGATATCCCGTTTGACGGTCCCTGTGCAATGACACAGATCGGCATGGTTGACGGCGAGCTGATCGTCAATCCGTCACAGGAGCAGTGGGACAAGGGTGATCTGAAGCTGACCGTTGCCTCTACCTCCGAGAAGGTCATCATGATCGAGGCAGGAGCCAATGAGATTCCCGAGGAGAAGATGATCGAGGCGATCTACAAGGCACATGATGTCAACCAGACGATCATCGAATTTATCAACAAGATCGTAGCTGAGGTAGGAAAGCCGAAGCATTCTTATACAAGCTGTGCCATCCCGGAGGAGCTGTTTGAGGAGATCAAAAGAATCGTTCCCCCTGCAGAGATGGAGGAGGCTGTATTTACCGATGTAAAGCAGGTTCGTGAGGAGAATATCCGTCAGATCACAGAAAAATTAGAGGCTGCTTTTGCAGACAATGAGGAGTGGCTGGCAGTGCTCGGCGATGCGGTATATCAGTACCAGAAAAAGACTGTCCGCAAAATGATCTTAAAGGATCACAAGCGTCCCGACGGTCGTGCACTCGATCAGATCCGCCCGCTGGCTGCCGAGGTCGATATCATCCCCCGTGTACACGGTTCTGCGATGTTTACACGTGGACAGACACAGATCTGCGATATCGTAACTCTGGCTCCCTTATCAGAGGTTCAGAAGGTAGACGGACTGGATGCAAATATCACAACCAAGCGTTATATGCATCAGTACAATTTCCCGTCCTATTCTGTCGGTGAGACAAAGGTTTCCCGCGGACCGGGTCGTCGTGAGATCGGACATGGCGCACTGGCTGAGCGCGCGCTGATTCCGGTACTTCCTTCCGAGGAAGAGTTCCCTTACGCAATCCGTGCCGTATCCGAGACATTTGAGTCAAACGGATCTACGTCAATGGCTTCTACCTGTGCATCCTGCATGTCACTGATGGCTGCCGGCGTGCCGATCAAGAAGATGGTAGCTGGTATTTCCTGCGGACTGGTAACAGGCGACAGCGATGATGATTTCGTATTGCTGACTGATATTCAGGGTCTTGAGGACTTCTTTGGCGATATGGACTTTAAGGTAACCGGTACAAAGGATGGTATCACAGCGATCCAGATGGATATCAAGATCCACGGACTGACACGCCCGATCGTAGAGGGTGCCATCGCAAGATGCCGTGAAGCCCGCTTCTTTATCATGGATACCTGTATGTCAAAGGCGATTGCAGAGCCTCGGAAAGAGGTTGGCGCATATGCACCGAAGATCATCCAGATCCAGATCGACCCGCAGAAGATCGGTGATGTAGTCGGACAGCGTGGAAAGACGATCAACGAGATCATTGAGCGTACCGGAGTAAAGATCGACATCACAGACGACGGTGCCGTATCTGTATGCGGAACAGACGCAGCAATGATGGACAAGGCGATCGAAATGATCAAGATCATCACCACCGACTTTGCAGAGGGTCAGATCTTCAAGGGTGTTGTTGTCAGCATCAAGGAGTTCGGCGCATTTGTTGAGTTTGCTCCCGGAAAAGAGGGAATGGTTCACATTTCCAAGATCGCAAAGGAGCGTATCAACCGTGTAGAGGATGTCCTGACGCTTGGTGACAAGGTCACAGTAAAGTGCATGGGCAAGGATAAGATGGGACGTATGAGCTTCTCTATGAAAGACGTTGCAGAGTCTGAGAAATAAAAAATCGTCGTAAAATGAATGAGTGGGGACAGCCAGAGCAATTTGGCTGTCCTTTTTACACGTTCGGATTTGTCCGCGCATAAGATAAAAATAATTCTTTTGGCAGGATATTTCGTATGGAACGTGTACGAAAAATGATTCATACAGAGCTTCCCCACGGGGAAGGCTTTTTCGGTAAAGGTTCTACGGTAGCGATTTTGGATACCGGTATCTCGATGCATCCGGATTTTAAAAACCGCATCTTGGATTTCCGGGATTTTGTAAACGGGCGGAGCGGCATCTATGATGATAACGGACATGGAACGCATCTGGCAGGGATCATCGGCGGGAGCGGTGTGCTTGGCGGCGGACTTTATATGGGGATCGCGCCGGAATGTCAATTGATCTCCTTAAAGGTGCTCGACGGCATGGGGGATGGGAATATTGAGTCGGTTGTGCGTGCGGTTGACTGGGTTTTGAAAAACAGGGAAAAATATCATATACGGTTTTTAAATATTTCGATCGGAATGATGCCGCAGACACAGCAGAGTGAACAGCATGCGCTGGTTGAGGCGATCTGTGCCTTGTGGGAAAACCAGATCTGCGTCGTTGCCGCATCGGGCAATAACGGACCGGATAGCTCTACAGTGACCGTGCCCGGCACGATACCGGAGCTGATTACCGTAGGCAGTCTGGATGACAATGACCGCGCTCTTTTAGGCGGCAGCATGCATGTGGGCTACAGCGGAAAAGGTCCGACGAAGCACTGCGTAGTCAAGCCGGAGCTTTTAGCACCAGGCACGCGGGTCATTAGTTGCAGCAGACAGGGCGGTTATGTGAGCAAAAGCGGTTCCTCGATGGCGACGGCGGTCGTGACCGGAGGGCTGGCAGTCATGGGAGAGATCTATCCGCAGTTTACACCGTCCGATCTGAAGCTGTTTTTGTATAGCAAGCTGCGACGCAGAAAGGGTTCGAGCGGCTGGGGACACTTTGATTTTGAAGAACTGATATGATATAATGAGCGCAAGCAATGAGCAGTGCCAATCGAGAATATGCAGTTCGATCATGCTCGCATGGTAAGAACTGCATATATCGAGAGTGATAGGGCGAATGCCCGGACATCGAGGAAAATCGAAGATTTTTCGAGATGCACTGCGAAGTAATTATAAAAAGGAACTAGCTTATCTATGAAACGTGCATTTAAATTTCTGACCGGAAGATTATTTATTATCGGTGTGATGATTCTTGTGCAGATCGCATGGATCGTCATTTTGCTCTTTGACGTAAGTGCGCGCCACCAGTATTTTTCAGCGGCGATCCGCATCATCGCTATTTTACTGGCAGTTTATGTAGTGACCAGATGGACGAATCCGTCGATGAAACTGTCATGGATTTTTTTCATCATGGCGGTGCCGATCGTCGGTGTCCCGGTGTATCTGATCTTTGGCAGACCGGGGCTGACACGCAGCACAAGACGGCGCATGGATGCGGTAAATGCGGGGATTGAGACCTATCTGCACGAGGATTCGCAGCTTGCGGAGGAATTGCATACACAGCATCCGCAGGCGGCAGTGCAGTCGGACTATATCCTGCGGGCATCGCATTATCCGGTTTATCAGCATACAGACAGCCATTATTATAAATGCGGTGAAGAGCTTTTCGAGGCAATGTTAGCTGATATACGCAAGGCAGAGCATTTTATTTTTCTGGAATATTTTATACTGGATCAGGGAAAAATGTACGACAGACTCACCGCCGAGCTTGTGAAAAAGGCGAAAGAGGGCGTGGATGTCCGGCTGATCTATGATGATGTCGGATGCATGGGAAAAATGCCGGCACATTTTTACCGGACATTGCAGGCGCATGGGATCAAATGTGCGGCATTCAATCCGGCGCGTCCGGTGCTCGCCATCATTATGAACCACAGGGATCACCGGAAAATCTTAGTCGTTGACGGAAGAGTAGCCTATACAGGCGGTGTCAATATCGCTGACGAGTATATCAATGAAATCGACCGCTTTGGCTACTGGAAGGATACCGGCATCCGGCTCGAGGGTGCGGCTGTCCACAGCTTTCTCGTGATGTTCCTCGAGATGTGGGACTATATCGTGGATGGGACATCCGATTATGAACGCCTGCTGCGCCCGCTTGCTCCGTCTGAATTGCCGGTGTCAAAGGGCTATGTCCAGCCATACGGAGATACGCCGCTAGACAACGAAAATGTCGGTGAAAATATTTATCTCAATATGATCAACCGCGCGGAAAAATACGTCTATATCTACACGCCGTATCTGATTCTGGATCAGGAAATGATCGTCGCACTGGGTAATGCGGCGATGAGCGGCGTGGATGTACGGATCCTTACACCCGGTATACCGGACAAACGGATGGTATTTTTCCTGACCCGTTCCCATTATGTACCGCTACTGAAAAAGGGTGTGCGGATCTACGAGTATACGCCCGGATTCCTGCATGCAAAATGCTTTGTGTGTGACGATAAATACGCGACGGTCGGCAGTATCAATCTTGATTACCGCAGTCTGTATCTGCATTTTGAGTGCGGTGTCTTTTTGTACAGGACACCGTCCGTTGCTCAGGTGTTGACAGACATGGAGGAAACGATAGCGGTATCCCGTGAGTTCACACTGGCAGACTGCCAGCGCAAGCATCCACTCGGTATGAGCATACTGCATGCGCTGCTGCGTCTGCTGGCACCGCTTTTGTAATCAGTGAAAAAAAGAAGTGGCGGCTTTTACAAAGAAAAATCGGAAATCTGCCTGTTCGATACTGGATGCAGCGCGGATTGACACAGAGCCGAGCACCGTGCCGTTCAGCGTGTAGACAGCTTCGCCGACGATGTCATTTTCGCTGACCGGGGCTTCCACGGATGCGGGCAGGGACAGGGTCTTTTCCACTGCGGACAGATCGCGTCCCTCTGTGTCAAGGTATTTCATGGATGTATCGTATTTGAGCGGAAGCTCATCGACTGTTCCGCGGGAAACCGGAAGTGGGGATAACACATCCTCGTTGGCATCCGTGTACAGCCTGCATCTGGAAAAACCGTAATCCATACAACTTTGCAGATCCCTGACACGTGACGGAATATCCGGCTCGCCCATCAGGACGGTGATCAGTTGGAGAGAGTCCTTCTGCGCGGTGGCGCTGATACAATATTTTGACAGGGAAGTATATCCGGTTTTAAGCCCATTGGCGTAGGGGTACTGCTTTAAAAATTTATTTGTGTTGGTCAGAACGAATTCCGAATCGCCACGCCTTGTATGGTGAGTGATGGAATCCTGCCATACCGTACAATAATCATGGATCTGCGGATGATTGTTGACAAGCTCCATTGACATGCGCGCAATGTCGCGTGCGGTCGTCAGGTGTCCCTCGGCTTCCAGCCCGCAGCAGTTTACGAAGGTTGTGTTGTCCATGCCGAGCTCTTTCGCTTTCGCATTCATCAGCTCGACAAAGGCTGGCTCCGAACCGGCGACAAATTCAGCCATTGCGACACTCGCATCATTGGCGCTGGCGATGCTGATGCATTTGATCAGATCGTTGACCGTCTGTGTCTCACCGGGTTCGAGAAATACCTGTGAACCGCCCATGCTGGCGGCATGCTCCGATACAGTCACCGTATCGTCAAGACTGAACTGCTCGTTTTCGAGTGCCTCAAAAATGAGCAGCAGTGTCATGATCTTTGTAACGCTGGCAGGACGCAGCCGTTCATCGGCATTTTTTTCATAGATGACGGTTCCGGTCGAGGCTTCCATGAGCAGTGCTGATCTGGCTGATGTCTCTAAGCCGGAAATAGCAGCATCCGTCCCGGACTCCTCCGGTCTGGCATAGACCTGCGTGCAGTTGCACAGGCAGGCTCCGAGAGCGAGTGACAGGGACAACAGTGCGGCGGGCAGCCGCTTTTTGAAATGACGATGGGAAACATACTTATGACAGAAACACATAACAGAAATCCTTATGGGTTTTTCTAACAGTTTACGGGGAAATGCCGGATTTATGAAGGATGGTGAAGGATATTTTATATTTATTACTCATAGCTGCCTGCTTGATTGCAGGGTATGTGATCTGGCAATGGCAGGAATTAAAGCATTTCAATCTCACACGCTATGAGATCCATCATGAAAAGCTTTTGGATACGCACCGGTTTGTCGTTCTGGCGGATGTGCATTTATGGCAGTATGGCGCACACAATGAGCGCCTGATTGCGGCGATCCGTAAAGAACAGCCGGAGGCGATCCTGATGCCGGGGGATCTGATCGTTGATTCGCAGCCTGAGCGTTTTGTGGTGGCGGCAGAGCTGATGGAGCAGTTGGTGCAGATCGCGCCGGTCTATTTTTCCAACGGGAACCATGAGAGCCGGCTGGAACAGCAGGGGCATGAAAATTATGAGCCGTACCAGCAGTTGAAGCAGCGGATGCGGTCGCTCGGCGTACACATGTTAAATAATACAAAATTGCCGGTAACGCTTGGAGGAGACCAGATCACAATCAGCGGTCTGGAGCTGCCGCTATCCTATTACCGGAAGGGTGTGGACACGCCGCTTGGCGGGCAGGAGCTTACGGATTGTCTGGGTGCGGCGGATCAGACGCATTATCAGATATTGCTGGCGCACACGCCAAAGTATGTGCCGGAATATTTTGCATGGGGCGCAGATCTGTGCCTGTCCGGGCATTATCATGGCGGGCTTGTATGTGTGCCGGGACTCGGCAGTGTGATCTCGCCGCAGTTTGAGCTATTCCCGCACTACAGCTTCGGACGCTTTGATGAGGGGGCGCACACGGCGCTTGTCAGCCGCGGGCTCGGGACACATACGTTCCATGTGCGCATCTTTAACCGCAGCGAGGTGCTGGTCGTTACAGCCGCACCGTAACAGCAGCCATATGTTATGTTTTTTGGTCATGCGCGCACGGTATTCTGTATTCGCAGCTCCCGCAAACATGTCTGTTTTGCTTTATTGCACGAACCATTCCGATCAGACTGCTGCACCTGCCGCCATTCACTGAATGAGCAGCGCGAGCAATATTTTGACGGAAAAAAGGACTTGCTTTTTTTATTAGCAGCGTATAGAATAGGAACAGACACAAGATATAGGGGTTAACACGATGGATTTGACAGTTAAACTACAAGTTTTTGAGGGACCGCTGGATTTGCTCCTGCACCTGCTGGACAAAAATAAAGTAAATATTTACGATATTCCGATCGTAGAGATCACGAATCAGTATATGGCATACATCCGTGAGATGCAGCGACAGGATCTGAATGTCATGAGCGAATTCATGGTCATGGCAGCGACGCTTCTCGACATCAAGGCAAAAATGCTGCTGCCCGCACCGCCGGCAGCGGATGAGGAAGAGAGTGAGGATCCGCGAGCACAGCTTGTACAGCAGTTGCTTGAGTACAAGATGTACAAATTCATCTCCGCTGAGCTGAAAGACCGCCAGATGGATGCCAGCCGGGTGCTGTTCAAGGTGCCGACGATCCCGGAGGAGGTCAGCGCGTATGAGGAGCCTGTTAATCTGGACGAGCTTGTCGCAGACCTGACGTTGGACAAGCTCAACGAGATCTACCGTTCCATGATGAAAAAGCAGGAGGACAAGATCGACCCGATCCGTTCCAAATTCGGCAAAATCCAGAAAGAGGAGATCTCGCTGGAGGACTGTATGGCTTCGCTCAAGGCATATGCCAGAGAGCACAAGCGATTTAGTTTCCGCGGGCTTTTAAATGGGAAAAAATCAAAGACAGAAATGATCGTGACATTTTTAGCCATTTTAGAGCTGATGAAGATAGGCGCGATCTCGATCACGCAGGATGCGATATTTGACGATATCCGCATCACTTCACAGATCGCAGCCTGACAAATCTGTTGCGGTGCATCAAGGGGAATAGATATGAGTGATACAAATTATAAGGCAATACTGGAATCCATTCTGTTTACGATGGGGGAGTCCGTAGCGCTTAGCAGGCTCGCATCTGCCGTGGAGCTCGATCCGCAGCAGACAAAGGTCTATCTGGACGAATTGATCGAGGATTATGCAAGTGCAGAACGCGGAATTACGATCATGGAGCTGGACGGTGCTTACCAGATGTGTACAAAACCGCAGATGTATGAGTACCTGATTCGTGTTGCCAAGCAACCCAAGCACCGGGTGCTGACAGATGTCTTATTAGAGACACTGTCGATCATTGCATACAAGCAGCCGATCACGCGCGTAGAGATTGAGAAGATCCGCGGCGTATCGTGTGATCATGCGGTCAATAAGCTGTTGGAATATAATCTGATCCAGGAACTCGGCAGACTGGACGCACCGGGCAAACCGCTGCTGTTCGGAACGACTGAGGAATTTTTGCGCAGCTTTGGCGTGCATTCGGTCGATGACCTGCCGGTTTTAGATTCCGATCAGGTCGAGGAGTTCCGCCACGAGGCAGAGGAGGAAATGCAGGTGCAACTGGGTGTCTGAGCCTGTAGCTGCCTGATGATAGAAACGATGAATGTCAAGATTGTATGTGTAGGAAAAATCAAAGAAAAATTTTACCGTGATGCGGTGGCGGAATATACCAAACGCCTGTCGCGTTACTGCAAGCTGCAGATCACAGAGGTCGCAGACGAGAAAACACCGGATCGCTGCTCTGACACGGAGGCGGCACAGATCAAGGCGCGGGAGGGTGCTCGGATTCTGTCCGCGATCAAAGACAATGATTATGTGATCGCGCTCGCAATCGACGGAAAGGGCTGGGATTCCATCGGGCTGGCAGATCATATCGAACAGTTGGCAGTCAGCGGAAAGAGCAGTCTGGTCTTTGTGATCGGCGGATCGCTTGGACTGCATCCGGAGGTGCTTTCGCGCGCGGATGAATCGCTCAGCTTTTCGGCGATGACATTTCCGCACCAGCTCATGCGTGTGATTTTGCTGGAACAGCTCTACCGGAGCTGCCGCATCCGAAACCATGAGCCGTATCATAAATAAGACCGGAAGGTCAGTTGCAGAATAGAGTCGGAAACGGCTCTTTTTTCATGTAATAGGAATTCTACTTCAATTCGGATTCCCGTGGTGCTTTTGCCCCACTTCATCCTCATTGAAG
>CAVHZH010000007.1:0-2693 GCA_963640395.1 Oscillospiraceae bacterium | reverse complement strand
ATCTCCCACCGACATGCAAGCATGTCGTGGAAGATGAGTTTTGACACTGTAACCCTAAAAAATGAATAATCAGGCGTTTTTTTCATAAGATGCAGTATGAGAAAAAAACATCGAAAACAGGAAACAAGCAGAAGCAGAAGCAGTGAGACGGTATACAGCCGCAGGGAAAGTCTGTCCGATGGACTGGAGCTGCCAAAGGATGTCTCCTGCGGTATGGTCATCGTCACCGTGACCGGCAGGCGTTCCCTTGTATTAGAACATTATCAGGGGATCCTTGCCTTTGACGACGGCTGTATCCGGATACGGACAAAGGAATGCAATGTCTGTATCTTTGGCGACCGGCTCAAAGTCGATTATTATACGAACGAAGAAATGAAGATCATCGGTGTGATCAGACAGATCAGTTATGAGGTGTGAGACATGCTCTTGTCCGTATTAAAGCTGGTTCAGGGATATTTGCAGGTGACTTTGACAGGCAGGTCACCGGAGCACTTTTTGAATTTCTGTGTGCGCAGGGATATCCTGATCTGGAATTTAAGCCCAAGCAAAGCGGGGGACGGTTATGATTTCTGCATCAGCCGCAAGGGGCTTTTGGCGGCAGAGGATCTGCTGCAAAGAACGCAGACGGCCGTCAAAATCAAAAGAAAATGCGGACTGCCTTATTTTTTGCACCGTTATCGTGCGCGCAAGCTGTTTTTTATCGGCATCGGACTGTGCCTGCTTTTGCTGTGGAGCTGTTCAAAATATATATGGAAAATCGAGATCAACGGCACAGACCTGTTGTCAGAGGATATGATACAGACATGGCTCGATGAGCAGGGGCGTACATATGGGACGCGCAAGGCTGCGGTAGACTGTGCCGCGCTGGAACGCGCGCTCCGCAATGATTTTGAGACGATCGCATGGACTTCCGTCAAACTGGAGGGGACAAAGCTGACAGTTGACATCAAGGAAAGCCTGCCGGAAACAGATACATCTGACGTTCCAAGAAGCGGTGCGTGGGACATCATCGCCTCCGAAGACGCACGCATTGCATCGATTTTTACAAGGCAGGGAACACCGCAGGTCGAAAAGGGAATGACTGTATCAAAGGGCGCGGTACTGATCTCAGGCAGGCTGGACATCATTGACGATAGCGGGGAAATCGCAAAGCAGCACTATGTCGCCGCAGACGGTGATGTGACCGGCATCGTCACACGCGAGTATGAGGCATCCCTACCGCGTGATTACCAGAAGAAAATCTATACCGGGCAGGAGCACACGAATTATGTGATTCAGATAGGTACGATCGAGCTTCCGATCGGCAAAAAAATATCCTACAGCGCCTGCGAAACGATTTCCTCGGATCATCAGATGGAGCTTTTGCCCGGCTTTTATCTGCCGGTGCATCTGCTCACTACGACGCGCCGCGCCTATGTTTACCGCCCCGATACCTACAGCAAGGAGGAGGTCGAGCAGCACGCGCGCAGCGGCTGGGAACTGTTTTTGGAAAAATTCACACAAAAGGGTATTCCAATCATAGTAAAAAATGTTAGAATAGAAGCGAATGAAAAAAATTGTGTGATTCGTGGAACGATAGAAGCAGAGATCCCGCTTGGGCTTATGCGCAGGAGGAGGCTGCCACACAATGAATGATAGAAAAGGATTAACGCAATGGCATTAACAGAACTTGCATTTGATTTACCGGTAGAACACATGGCAAATGTGTTTGGTCAGTTTGATGAATATATGAAAAAGATCGAACGTGCTCTTAATGTGACCGTCGTTGTGCGCAGCGGACAAATGAAGCTGCTTGGCGAAAGCGACGCGATTAAGAGCGCTTCGCATGTTTTCGAGCAGTTGCTGACACTGTCCAGACGCGGAAATACGATCACGGCGCAAAACGTCGATTATGTGCTGGAGCTGGCACGCGAATCGAACGAGACAGCGATCGTGGAGATCGATAAGGATCTGATCTGCCATACGACGACTGGAAAACCGATCAAACCGAAAACACTCGGTCAGAAAGAATATGTGGATGCGATCCGCAAAAAAATGATCGTATTCGGAACCGGTCCGGCGGGAACCGGAAAGACATATCTGGCGATGGCGATGGCGATCACAGCATTTAAAAATGAGTCTGTCGGACGGATCATTCTGACACGTCCGGCGATCGAGGCAGGTGAAAAGCTCGGCTTCCTGCCGGGTGATCTGCAAAGTAAGATCGACCCGTATTTAAGACCATTATATGATGCGCTCTATCAGATCATGGGCGCGGAGAGCTTTACGAAAAATATGGAAAAAGGGCTGATCGAGGTAGCACCGCTTGCCTATATGCGTGGCAGGACGTTGGACAATGCCTTTATCATACTGGACGAGGCGCAGAACACGACACCTGCACAGATGAAGATGTTTTTAACCCGTATCGGCTTTGGCTCTAAAGTCGTGATTACCGGCGACGCGTCACAAAAGGATCTCGCGCCGGGCGCAAAAAGCGGGCTGGATGTGGCGCTGCGCGTGCTGAAAAATGTCGATGAGATTGCGGTCTGCCAGCTCACCAGCAAGGATGTCGTCAGACACCCGCTCGTACAGAAGATTGTCAACGCTTACGATGCCTATGAGAACAGCCAGTTAGAAAAGGAACATAAAAAATCGGCACGCAAGGGTGCGTCAGAGAAGAAATTGAGAGGAAAGAAACCATGAGTGAAGCATCC